>DATMRM010000263.1:0-8043 GCA_035566155.1 Steroidobacteraceae bacterium
ATTGCCGAAGGCGTTCGGACTGTGAAGAGCCTCAGCGCCCTGCTGGATGAAACCGACGCAGATCCGACCGCCGCGGCGCGCACGGCTCGAGCGCGCGGCCAGCGCGTCATCGGCTTCGCCAATGCCGATGTGCCGGTCGAACTGATCGATGCCAGCGGCTGCTTTGCGCTGTCGCTGATGCACTGCGCCGGCGGCGCGACACCGCATGCGGATCGCTATCTGGAAGCCAGCTTCTCACCGCTCGACCGCTCGATTGCGGAAACCTGGCTGTCCGGAAAACTGGAGCTGCTGGATGCGGTCGTGTTCTCACGCGGATCCGACAGCTCGCAGCGGCTCTACTACTATCTGTGCGAGCTGCAACGACGCCAGCTCACACGCGGACCGCGGCCGCTGCTGTTCGATCTGGCGAAGATCCCCCGCGCCAGCAGTATCGCTTACAGTTACGAGGCCACGCGCGAACTCGCCGCCGCGCTCGGTGTTCAGGCCGAACGACTCCCCTTAAGCATCGCGCGCCGAAACCGCCGCCGAGCACTGTTGCAGTCGCTGCAGCGACTGCGCGCGGAAGCCCGGCCACCGCGCGGAACCCTGATCGAACGCATCAGCCGACTGGCAGACTGCTGTGAGGCGGATGAATTGGATACCGCCCTCGCTCATTGGATGCGCGAACCACGACCGGCCTTCTCAGGCCCGCGGCTGCTGCTGTCCGGCAGTGCGCCCCGCGACGGCACGCTGCACGCCGTGGTGGAACAAGCCGGCGGCGCGATTATCGCCGAGTCGGGCGATCATGACCTCGAGCGGCTGGGTTCGCCGCTCGCCGCTGACAGCACCGATCCGCTGCGGGCGCTGTCCGAGCACTATCAGGCGCTGCCCCACGGCGCGCGCGCGTTCATCGATCGTGCCGCTGATCTGCGCCGCCGGCTCGAGAGCTCGCGCGCGCACGCGGTCATCTTCTGGCTGCTGGAAGAGGAAGAGGCCCTGGTGTGGGACTTGCCGCCACAGCAGCAGGCGCTGCAGGCCAGTCGCGTTCCCGCGTTGACCCTGACGCGCCAGCCCTCAACGATCAACGAACAGACGCTGCTGAGCCTGCGGCGGTTCGTCGCCCAACTAGCGAGCCCCGGATGAACACGCTCCAGGGGCATCGGGTACTCGCGCTCGGAGACACCGCCGCCGGTGCACTCGCACGGCTGCTGCGCTCGTTCGGCGCGCAGATACGGCCGACGACCCTGCAAGAGCTGAAGGATGCTCTCGCGCGCGCATCCTTCCTGCTCGAGGACCGCGGTCTTGCCCTGCTGGAACGCAGCGGCTGGACCCGCGCGCGCATCGAGGCGATCAACCCGGGATTGATTCACGTGTCGGTCACGTGTTTTGGCAGCGCAGGCCCGCGCGCCGAATGGCACGGTTCCGAGTTGATTGCCTCCGCCACCGGTGGCGCGCTGCGGCTCACGGGCCAGCCGGATCGCGCACCGGTGAAAGAAGCCCTCGATGCCTGCCTGTTTCACGCCGACATGGTGGCGGCGGCCGGCCTGATGGCCGCACACTACGAACGCGGGCAATCCGGACGCGGGCAGCACGTGGATATCGCCGCACAGGAAGTGGCCCTGTCGCGCAATGTCAGTGGCATCCTGGTGTGGCAGTTCGATCGCCGCAAGCTGTCGCGTGTCGGCGGCGCACTCAACTACGGCCGGGCAACGGTGCGCTGCATCTGGGCCCTGGCCGATGGCTGGTGTTTTCACAGCCTGATGACCGGTCGCTTCGGCGCGCCGGCCAATCAGGCGCTGAGCGACTGGATCGACGAGGCAGGGCTCGACAACCCGCTGCGCGGCACCGACTGGCTGCGCTATGACCGCTCGAGCCTGGACCCGCAGCTGCGCTTGCGCTGGGAGGCGGCCATCGAGGCGTTTTTTCGCACGCGCAGCCGCTCGCAAGTGACGCACGACGGCCGGCGCCGCGGCATCAATGCGACGGTGCTGGCCTCCCCGGCCGACGTGCTGGCAGACCCTCACCTGCAGGCGCGCGATTTCTGGCGACAGGAGCCGGCGCGGCGTACACCGGCACACTTCGTTCGTTTCGAGGCCGGCTCGCAAGCCGCGCCGTGCGCGCATCCACCCACTGCTCGCCCGGGCCCCTTGAGCGGTGTTCGGGTGCTGGACTTCTCCTGGGCGCTGGTAGGCTCGATCACCACCAAAGTGCTCGGTGATCTCGGAGCCGAGGTCATCAAGGTCGAGAGCCGCACCCGGCCCTGTCTGTCGCGCCTGGACGTGCAGGTCGCCGCCTCCAGCGCACGCAGCCTCGACGACAAGCCGTGGTTTGCGCATCTGAACAGTTCGAAGAAGAGCCTTTCGATCGATCTGAAAATTCCCGCGAGCCGCGAAGTCATCGCGCCGCTGATCGCCTGGGCGGATCTGGTGGTCGAGAATTTCTCACCGGGCACGATGGCCAAGCTCGGCCTGGCATTCCCGCAGCTGCAGCAAATCAACCCCGACATCATTCTGGTTTCCGGCAGCGTGTTCGGACAGACCGGCCCGCTGGCGCAGGAGTGGGGCGTCGATGGCACGGGCGCTGCGCTCTCGGGACGGACACTGCTGACCGGCTGGCCGGATCGCGATCCGGTCATCCCGGGGGCGGTGCCTTACGGGGATGTGATCGTGCCATATGTGATGGTCGCCGCCGCGCTCGCAGTGCTGCAACATCGACGTGAACGCGGTGGTGGCGGCCATATCGACGCGGCAATGTATGAAATCTGCGTGCAACAGATGTACGCCGCGCTGATCGCGGCGCAAACCGACCAACCCCCCCAGCGCCGCGCCAATCGCGATGCCAGCTTCTATCATCAGGGTGTCTATCCGGTGGCAGGGGATGATCGCTGGATCGCCATTTCATGCCGCACGCAAGCCGACTGGCAGTGTCTGAGCCGGATCAGCGGCGCCGATGAGCACGGCAGTGATGCGCAGCGCGAGCAGCAGCTGGCGGCCTGGTCAGCCACGCGCTCAGGCGAGCAACTGGTGGAAACCCTGCAGGCGGCGGGCATTGCCGCCGGCCTTGCCGAGGACATCGAGGATCTGCTCGAGCATGACCCGCAGGTCAAGGCGCGTGAATCGCTGACTGCGCTGGATCACGCGCAGCTGGGGAAATTCGGACACGTGCGCACGCCGATCAGTTTCTCACGCAGCCTGATCGCCCCGTATTGCGCTCCTCGCATCGGCGAGCACAACGAATGGATCGCGCGACGCCTTGCGGGACTATCGGCCGAGCGCTACGAGGCCTTCGTGCGCCGGGAGGTATTCAAGTGAGCCCTTCGCGCGAGCGCCACAGCCGCAAGGACCTGCGCTGCACGGCCGAAGCGACCGCCTTCCAGCGCCGCTTTGCCAGCACGCTGCGCGAGCGGGTGGTCGAGCGCGGTGAGCCGTTCGTGCTCGCGCAGGCCGATACGCCACACGAGCTGTTTCACGCGATGGACATTGCGCTGATCACCAATCAGTGGTGGTCGGCCTATATCTCCGCCAAGCAGCTCTCGGCGCGCTATTTCGCGGCGCTCGAGCAGCATGGTTTCCCGAACAACAGCTGTCACTACTGCTCGCTGGGACTGGCCTGCAGTCTTGCCAACGATCCGGCCACTGCCCCGTGGGGAGGCCTGCCAACACCGACGGTACTGGTCGCCCGGCTGACCTGCGATTGCATTCAGCAGGTGTTTGGTCAGTGGGCGCGTCTGTACGGCACGGATTTTTTCCCGCTCGAGGCACCGGGCTGGATCCACAAAGATCCGAACTGGTTCGAGAAGTCCAACGATGCCTGGGAGCAGGTGTACGAGGACAAACGCATTGCACTGCTGGTGGAGGAGATGCGTGAGCTGATCGGGCTGCTCGAGCGCAAGACCGCAAGGCGGTTCGACGAGCGGCGGCTCGAAGCACTGATGCATTCGATCAACGAGCAGGAGAGCTACATCGCCGAAGCGGCGCAGATGATCGGCAGCGCGCGCCCCTGCCCCGTGTCGATCGCCGATCAAATGCCGAATACGATGATCCCGCAGTGGCACCGCGGCTCCGAGTGGGCACTCGCGCATTCGCGGCGCTTCCGGGATGAAGTGGCCGAGCGCGTCAGCACCGGCACCGGCGCAGCGGCCAACGAGCGCGTGCGCCTGATGTGGATCGGTGCCGGACTGTGGCATGACCCGGGTTTCTACAACGCGCTCGAGGAGCGCCACGGCGCGGTGTTTGTGTGGTCCATGTATACGCCGTTTGCCGGCCCGCAATACATCCGCGATCTCAAGGGTCAGCCGATGCGGGCGCTGGCCAGTCGCATCTGTTCGATGAATGAAGTGCTGCATCTGCCGCCGTGGATGAACGGCTGGATGGTGAGCGAGGCTTCGCGCTGCGGCATCCATGCCGCCGTCATGCTGGTGCCGCCGGGCAATCGACTGTCACAGTCCGGTACCGCGCTCACGGCGCTGGCGCTGGAAAAAGCCGGCGTGCCCACGCTCACTCTGACGGCCGATATGGTCGATGCGAAGGACTGGAGTCGTGAGCACACGGTGGAACTCGTATCGCAGTTTCTGCGTCGCTCGGGCCTGGCATGAACCTTAAGTTCGCGCTGGCCCTGATCCTGCTCAGTGCCAGCGCGGCGGCCGCGGCAACCGAGCTGACGTATGCCAGTCCCTACGGTCCCAATCATCCATTCAGCCTCGCGGACAGGACCTGGATCCACTGGGTCGAGCAGCGCTCGGGCGGGCGATTGCACATCGTGCCCATCTGGGCGGGCGCGCTGCTGTCTTCGGACCAGTCGATGCTCGAACTGCGCCACCACGTCGCCGACATCGGTCTCATCACACCCATCTACACGCGCGGCGGCGCGCAACTGATTCGCACACAGGCCGGCTTCTACGATGGCGCCCGCAGCTTTGCGCAACAGGTCGCGATGTATCGGTGCCTGGAGGCTTCCTCGCCCGAGTTCGCGCGCGAACTGAACGGCCTGACAGTGCTTGCGGTACAAGGCGGCACGCTCCCCGGGGTGCTCACGCGCACTCGGCGCGTCACGACGCTGGATGGGCTGCGCGGACTGCGCATCCGTGCGCCCACCGAACTGCTGGGCGTGCTGCGCGAACTCGGCGCCGATCCGGTCGAAATGCCGATGGGCGATGTCTACTCGGCACTGGCCAAGGGTGTGCTCGATGGCGTGGTGGCTCCGGCCGACACGCTGCGCTCGCTGCACTTTGCCGAGGTGGCCAAGCACTTCTGGCAACTCGAAGTCCCGCGTGGCGCCTATCCGGCGCGGGCGATGGCCACTGATCGCTGGCAACGCCTGTCGGCCGACGATCGTGCCGTGCTGACGGCGGCGAGGTCGGTCTGGGAGCAGGCACTGGACACGCAAACCCAGGCAGCGGTGCAGTCCGGACAGGCGATGGGACGTCTCCAAGGCGTCGAGTTCGTACCTGCAACGCCCGAACAGCAGGCTCGATTCGATGAGCTGTACCAGCAGGATGCCGCACGAAACGCATTGGCCCTCCGGCGCTACGACATTTCCGCAAATGAGACGCTCACACTCGCGCGCCGGATCACGGACGGTATTCGTCGCACGGGTAGCGTGAGCTGCGGTGCGAACCCGTGAGCGATGCCACGGCCGGCCTGATGGTGGCGGGAGCGGGTATTCTCCTACGCTGGCTCGCGCGCATGCATGCTGCGGCTGGCCAGCGCATCGAAGATCGCCGCCAGCGCGAACACCGCACTCAGTAACGCCAGTCCCCAGCGCAATCCGTCAGCAGAAGCCTGTGCGCACAATCCGATGTTGGCAGCGACACCGGGTAGCGCACGGCCTCCCGGGCAGGTTGCCGCATACGCGCTGAGCGTGGCATGAACATGGTGAGCCCCGACGAGATCGCTCACGCCGCCGGCCAGCATCGGACCGCTGGCACCGCCCAAGCTCGTGGCTGCAAACATGTAGAGCGCCGCCCCGGTGGTGCGCATGCGCTTGGGGACGACGTTCTGGACCGCGGCATACACCGGGCCGTCCTTCATGTTGTAAGTGAATGAACCGGCGATCAGCGCAACCATCACCACCGCTGGATCCGACTGTGTGAAACCGATGAAATAGCCCGCAAAGGTCAGCATGAGACTGATCGCGGCCACGATCGGATAGGAGCGTCCGCGCTCGTCAGCAAAGTGATCGGCCAGATAGCCTCCGGCTACCGCACCGAGCAAACCGGCGGCGCTCGCAATACTCCAGATGGCACCGGCGTGAGTGAGATCCATTCCCTGGGTGCGCATCAGATAGGACACCCTGAAGGCGCCGACACCGCTGACCGCCATCCCGGTAAAAATCGCGGCGACGAACAGCAACAGGAACGCCGGATTGCCAAACAGCACCCGCGCATCGGCTACCAACGAGGTCGTGGCCTGGTGCTGGACCGAACCGCGCGCGCGGGCACGCGGGTCGCGCAACGTGAAATGCACCAGCAGCGCAATCACCACGCCGGGCAGGCCGATGGCGACGAATGCGTCGCGCCAGCCGAACGCCCGCGCGACCGCCGCAATCAGCAGTGGCGTGATGATGCCGGAAATCGGGTTGCCGGCACCGATGATCGCCATGACGAGACCACGCTGGCGGATGCTGAAGGTCTCTGTCGCGAGCGACAGATTGATCGGAATGCAGCCGCCTTCCCCGATGCCCATGCCCAGACGGCATAGCGCGAGCTGGGCGAAATTGCCGGCCGCCCCGCACAGTGCGGTCATGGTCGACCACACCCCGAGCGCCGCGGCGAGGATCGTGCCCCGATGCAACCGCTCGGCATAGCGTGCGAGCACGATGCCGCCCACGGAGTAGAACAGCGTGAAGGCCGGACCCGACAGCAGGCCAAGCTGCCAGTCGCTGAGCTTCAGATCGTGCTTGATGGATTCCTGCAGCAGCGACAGCGAGTAGCGGTCCAGGTAGTTCAGCACCACGATCAGCGTCAGCAGTACCAGTGCGTAGAACTGATAGGGACGCCACTGCTCGGATACCGTGGCGGCGAGCGGTGTGGCCGCGGAGGCGTCGCTGGCCATCAGCCTCGCTCGCGCGCCGGAATGATGCGCTGCTCGATGAACTGCGAGACTTGCTGCGACAGCGCGGCCTCATCCCAGGTGTTGCCGTCCACCGGATCCACCGTCAGGTTGAGGATCGGAATGCCCTGCTCCTCCAGCGCCAGATTGATCAGGCGCGCGCCCCACCAGCGATCGATCGACAGTCCGCCGTCGACACGGTGCCGCCGTGCCTCCCATGTCGCCCAGGCGCCGCCCAGCCCGGGAATGTGCATCTGCTCGGACATCGTCACGTAGCGACTGGCGAGTGCCCGCAGCGGATCGCGCACCGGGTATCGCAGATAACCGTCGGCCGCGATCGACAGATAGTTGGAGCGCACGAACACCGCGCCATAGCGCTGCTCGAACCCGGTGAAGAAGTCGAGGTTCTGCCACAGGCCCTGCCCGACGTACATGAGCCGGTACCGTTCATTCGGACACACCCAGAGCTGCCGATCGGCGCGTTGTTTGACCTCATCATGGAAAGCACGCGCCTGATCCAGCGCCCACTGTGTACCGCGATGCCACTGAATACCCATGACCTGGCTCATCACCTCACCGAGCCGGGCCGGCAGTTTGGCGGCTGTTGCGATGATCTCGCGTATCCGATCGAAATACTCCTCCTGGCGATTCACGCGCGCGAGGATCTCGCGCAACCGATCCAGATCGAGCTTCCTGCCGGCCACACGCTCGCTGGCGGCAACCAGATCGCGCAGCTGCGCGAGCATCACGTCGATACGCGGCGATTCATCCAGGTCTTCCCATTGCCAGCGCGACATCTGCCACCACTGCGGATGCGGATGGCGCAGCACGGGCATCTCCAGCGGCACGAACACAGCGCCGCTGTAGTCGGCCATGATCTGAGCGCTGCGATCGGCGATGCCAGTGCAGATCAGCGAGGGCTTGGGCAGCCCTCCCCACGGCTTGTCCTCGCGCCCCTCATCCAGCAGCACCGCCAGCGTCAGCGCGCCATAGCGGCTGAGCTCCTCGTGATAAC
>DATMRM010000264.1:0-2651 GCA_035566155.1 Steroidobacteraceae bacterium
GGCTTCCGGGATGCCGTGACCGCGGATTTTCTCCGAGCCGAAGCGCGCCATCAGCCCGACGATGAGGCCGCCCGCTGCCGGAATCACCACGACCCACGCGCCGAGCGTATTGAGTGCCGGGGAGCGATCGGCGAACGAAAAGCTGCCGAAGAAGAACAGGTTCGTGAACAGATGAATCAGGCTGAGCAGCGCGAACGCGGCGAGCGTGCTGAGTGCACCGATTCCCGCTGCAAGCGCGGAAATACCGGGCAGCCGCGCATTGATCGAGAAGTCGCGCTTGTGCGTATCGTGGTTCATGACGGGTTACAAATCGATCTGTGGAATCGTGAACGCGCCCTTGAGCGACTTGAGTTCGGCACGATGCAGTTCCGCGAGCCGCGCGAGCACTTTCTCGCCCGCTTTCAGCAGATGCACTTCGACCTGACGCCGGTCAGTCTCGCTGATCTTGCGCGTCACCAGTTCCAGCGCCTCGCAACGCGAGACCAGCGCGACCACGCCGTGATGCTGCGCCTGCAACCGCTCGGCCAGTTCGCCGACAGTCGCCCACTCGCGATCCGGGTAGCCCTTGATGTGCAGAAGCAGCAGGTATTGCAGCGGCGTGATGCCTTCGCCCTGCGCGGCCTGCTCGGAAAAGCGCTCGAAGCGCCGCATCTGGTAACGAAATTCCGACAGCTGTTCGAAGTCTGCTTTCGCCAACCCGCGTGTGATGACTTTCATCCGTGATCCGCCATTGATGAAGACAGGTTAAACGGCGAATATATCACAAGGTGATACATATTCCGTCGTTAGACAATCATGCAACCTGTCTTTGCTGGGCCTGGGTCTGCCGGTACAGGCCGGAGATCAGGTCTGCCTGCGTGATGATGCCCGCGAGCTGGCGCCTGGCGTCGAGCACGGGAATGTGATGGTGGCCGTAATCCGCGAAGAGGGGCACCAGTTCGACGATCGGCGTCGCGGCCTCGATCGAGCAGACATCGGTGCTCATCACCGTATC
This sequence comes from Steroidobacteraceae bacterium, assembly GCA_035566155.1. Classification (GTDB taxonomy): domain Bacteria; phylum Pseudomonadota; class Gammaproteobacteria; order Steroidobacterales; family Steroidobacteraceae; genus FEN-1191. The sequence goes on from DATMRM010000264.1 coordinate 995, forward strand.
GACTGTCGCATCGGGGTTGGGCGTGCCGGTGAACCAGCGCGCGGACAGGCTTTCCGTCGGGCTCTTTCGCGCGCCCGTCGGGTTGCCCGCCAGGTCCGCGCGGGTGACGATGCCGACCACCTGTCGCGCTGCGTCCGTGACCGGCAATGCCTTGATGCCTTGCCGCTTCAGCAGGTTCGACGCAGCTTTGACCGTGGTAGTGGGCGAGATGCTGATCACGCTCTTCGACATCACGTCGGCGCAGAGGGTCTCGCTGAAGGTGCGTGCATAGGTGCGCATCTCGGCTTCGCGCAGCAGCGATTCCAGATCGTCCGGATCGATCGCGAGCAGCTCGCCGCGGCGGTTGAGCACGGCCTCGATGTCCGCTCGGGTGACGCCGCCGCGCGTCTGTTCGCTGGCTGTAGCCGCGTCGGTGCCCGAACGGATGTGGACGACATGTGCTGCGTGCGGATAGCGATGACCCGTGATGGCGTGATAGACGAGCGCGGCCGAGAGCAGCGCCGCCGACTGCATGGCAATCGGCGCCAGCACGAAGCCGTAGCCGAGCGCGTGCACGGCCGGACCGCCGAGCACCGCGGTCAGCGCAACCGCGCCCGAAGGCGGATGCACGCAGCGCAGCGCGAACATCGCGCAGATCGCAAGCGAGACTGCGAGCGCAGAGGCGACGACCGGGTCCGCGATCCACTGCGCGCACAGCACGCCAACCGTCGCCGACACGAGATTGCCGCCGATGATCGACCACGGCTGCGCCAGCGGGCTGGAGGGCACGGCGAACAGCAGCACGGCAGACGCGCCCATCGGCGCGACCAGCAGCGGATTGCTGCCGACCGGACCGAGCAGCAGATGCATGACCGTGCCGGTGAAGCCGATCCCGAGCAGTGCGCCGACGCAAGCGCGCATACGCTCTTCCCAGCGGACGGTGAGATTACCAGGCGTAAAGCGGGCAAGCCAGGACAGTGTGCGAACGAGTATCGAGCGGAGCAAGGTCGGTTTGGTCAGAAGAAAGCGACGCCAGTTAAAAGAGTCGTCACCTTAAATGAAAGCTGGAATTAAGGGAAAGAACTTGTTCTCATGAATGTATGCGATCGTGATATAAATCGACGATTGCCGGAGAGGGCTGCCGGTCTGGATACCGCCGTGAAAGCGCGTCCGCGCGCGTAAGAGCGCCATCTGGAGTGCCCAAGCCAGGTCCAGTTACATCTCACGAGGTGATATAAGTACTCGTGGAAAACCCCATGAGAATCCGGGTTTTCGCGCACTGCGTCACCGGTTTTTTTGCCGCCGTTTTCTGCGCCGCTTCCCTATACTTCAGCAACACGGCCAGCACGCAGCACGACCTGACACTCCTGCAAGATTCGGGCTCGCGCGGCACAACCGGAACGACAATCCGTACCCACGCGGGCAAAGCGCGCAGCGCTGCGCGGCTTCTGCCGGCGCAGGCGTACGTCTGGAGGGAGACGTGGGACTGCCAGCATCCGCTGCACCGGCCCCCGGGCATGTCGGCGCGCCGAGTCCGCATAGGCCGGCGCTGTTCGCCCTTTCGCTCGCTGCGCTCGGCGTGGTGTACGGCGACATTGGCACGAGTCCGCTGTATACGCTGAAAACCGTTTTCGACCCGGCCAACGGACTTCCGCTCGACGCGGGCAACGTCATCGGC
>DATMRM010000265.1:0-2888 GCA_035566155.1 Steroidobacteraceae bacterium
TGGTTCACAGGGGGCCAGATGACTGCGGCTATTACATTCAAAGAGACGTAGGGCTGGGCTTCGCGCATCGACGGCTGTCCGTCGTCGATCTGTCTCCCGCCGGTCATCAGCCGATGAGCTCTCACGGCGGGCGCTATCAAATCGTGTTCAACGGCGAGATCTATAATCACCTGGAGATTCGGCGCGAGCTGCAGGCGCGCTGCGACGCGCGGGCGTGGCGCGGGCACTCGGACACCGAAACGCTCCTGGCGGCCATCGAAACCTGGGGACTGCAGGCTGCGTTGCAGCGCTCCGTGGGTATGTTCGCGCTGGCGCTCTGGGACCGCGAGCGGCGCAGGCTGATGCTGGCGCGCGATCGGGTCGGGGAAAAACCGCTCTACTATGGACGCTCGGGGCAAGCCTTCCTGTTTGCATCGGAGTTGAAGGCCCTGCAGGCTCATCCGGCATTCAAGCCCGAGATCGATCATGACTGCCTGGCCCTATATTTACGGTATTGCTACGTACCCGAGCCGTATTCCATCTTTCAAGGGATCCGTCGACTGCCGCCTGGAACTACGCTGGAGGTGGATGCTCGCGGTCACTGCGATCCACCGGTCAGTTACTGGAGCGCAGCGGCAATCACGGATGTCCCGCAGAGCAAGAAATTCACTGGCGGCGATCGCGAGGCGCTGGATGCGTTGGATCGTCTGCTGAGCGGAGCCGTGGGTCAGCAGATGATCGCCGATGTGCCGCTAGGAGCTTTCCTGTCGGGCGGCATCGACTCCTCGCTGATCGTTGCGCTCATGCAGAAACAGTCTTCTCGCAGGGTGCGCACGTTCACTATCGGATTTACCGAGCCAGCCTACGACGAGTCTCAGTATGCCCGGGCGGTCGCGCGCCACCTGGGCACAGAGCACACCGAACTGCTGGTCACACCCGCCGAGGCGATGGAGGTGATACCGCGTCTCTCCAGCATCTACGATGAACCCTTCGCAGACTCCTCGCAAATTCCTACTTTTCTCGTCTCGCAGATGGCGCGGCAGCATGTCACCGTCGCGCTATCAGGTGACGCAGGCGATGAGCTGTTCGGGGGCTATAACCGTTACGCCTGGGCGAAGCGACTGTCGGGAGTAATGAGCTTTCAGAGACCGGTGCGTAAACTGACGGCGCGCTCTATCCGTGCACTCTCTCCGGACACCTGGGCGCGCCTGTTTGGGTACGCCAGAGCCTTCCTGCCATCGCGCTGGCAAGCCGCGCAGATGGGAGACAAGCTCCACAAGTTTGCCGAGCTGATCGACTGCTCGCGGACCGAGCTGTACCGGACGCTGGTTTCACACTGGCCGGCCCCCGCACAGGTGGTGATCGGGGCGGTTGAGCCGCGCACACTCTTGACCGATCTGATGGCCGAGTCCGGCAATCGCGGCTTCGAAGAGTGCATGATGTACTGGGACCTGATGACCTACCTGCCGGGGGACATACTGGTAAAGGTCGACCGGGCCGCGATGGCGGTGTCACTCGAGACGCGCGTTCCAATGCTTGATCACCGAGTGATCGAGTTTGCCTGGTCGCTGCCGCTGAAAATGCGTGTACGGGCCGGCGAAGGCAAGTGGCTCCTGAAGAGGCTTCTGAGTCGCTACGTTCCACCCGCACTAACGAACAGGCCAAAGACCGGTTTTGGCATACCGATCGATTCTTGGCTGCGCGGGCCTCTGCGAGGGTGGGCGGAGGAACTCCTCGATGAATCGCGCCTGCGAGGCGAGGGTTTCTTCAATCCGGCACCCATACGCGAGAAATGGCGCCAACATGTGGACGGGAGACGTAACTGGGCCTACTGGCTGTGGGACATCCTGATGTTCCAGGCCTGGTGGGATGGACAGCAGCAGCTGCGCGGGCGCAGCGACGCCGAGGCTGTGACGCTGGGGCACGGCGTCCGTACCGAGTCTCGGGCGGTGGCCCGCCAGCCACCGCTATGACCGCTTCGTTCCTTTGGGTGGGCGAAGTTTCGAGGTCACGACGCGCGCACGCATGAAGATCATGTTTTTCGTGCGCTCCATGGGCGTTGGCGGAGCGGAGCGTCAACTGTGCGTGCTGTGTCGTGAATTACTGCGGCGTGGTCACGAGGTGAGCGTGCTGCTCTACTACGGCGGCGAGCAGCTCGAGGACGAGCTTCGCGACCTCGGCGTGCGCATCATCAATCTCAAAAAGCGCGGCCGCTGGCGCAACCTGGACTTTCTGGCGCGTCTCATCCGCACGGTGCGCGCGGAGCAGCCGGACGTCCTCTACGCGCTGCTGCCAGTCTCGAATCTCCTTGCGCTGCTACTGCGTCACGTCGGAGGCGGGTGCGCAATCGTCTGCGGGGTGCGCGCCTCGGACGTGAGTCTGCCCAAGCTCGATTGGCTGATCCGGCTGACTGCGCAGCTCGAACGGCAGCTGGTGCGCCACGCGGACGTGGTGATCGTGAACTCGCGGACGGGGGCGCGTTACCTGTGTGGCGAACGACACTTCCCCAACTTGGTCGTGGTTGACAATGGAATCGAGACGCAGACATTTTCATTCAATGAATCCGGTCGCCGGCGAATGCGCGCGGCCTGGCAGGCACGGGATGACACACCGATCGTCGGATGTGTGGCACGCCTCGACCCGCTCAAGGATCACGTGACACTGTTGCGCGCGTTTGCGCTGCTGCGACACTCACATCCTGATGCACGCCTGATTTGCGTCGGGAGCGTGATCGAGCCCTACGCGACCGAGCTCAGGCATCTAGCGCGGCAATTGCAGATCGATGCAGCGATCGTCTGGCTTGAGCGCGAGTCGCAGCTGCGCGACCTGTACAGCGCATTTGATACGCTATGTCTCAGCTCGATCTCGGAGGGGTTTCCGAACGTGCTTGCCGAAGCCATGGCTTGCGG
>DATMRM010000266.1:0-3397 GCA_035566155.1 Steroidobacteraceae bacterium
GCGCGCTGCCGCGTTCGGCCTGTTACACTCCGGCCGCGGGAATTGGGGGCGAATATCCAGGCGCGAGCCTAGGGGTGTTCTATAGTGTCGTCGATCCGCCCAATCAAAGAGCAGAAGCGGGTCTTCGTCCGTCAGTATTGCAAATCAGATGACCTCAAGGGATTGAGGCAGGTCCTGACGACTTGTGCGGCGCTCGCGCTCCTGTGGTGGGGCGCAGCAGCGAGCATAGACGCCTCCATCTGGGTGATGATCCCCGTCGTCTTGCTGATCAGCCTGTTCATGTTGCGCGTTTTTGCGCTGATGCACGAATGCGGCCACGGCAGCCTGTTTCACACCCAGCGGTTAAATCGCGGTTTCGGCTTTCTACTGGGCGTCATGTCCGGCATGCCCCAGTACGTGTGGTCACAGCATCACAACTATCACCATGCTCACAACGGCAATTGGGACAAGTACCGCGGTCCGTACACCACGCTCTCGGTCGATGAGTACGCTGCGCTCAGCCCCATCCGGCAGCGCATGTACCGGTGCAAGTGCAGCATTGCCGGGGCACCCATCGCGGGTTTCATATATCTGGTGTTCAACCCGCGCTTCAATTGGCTCAAGGGCAGCATTGCCTTTATCGCACATGTCATGCGACGCAAGCTGGCCGAGCCCGCTCAATCATTCATGGTTCATGCCGCGAGCTTCAGTACCCCCTACTGGAAATCGGTCAGAGAGTACCGGCACATGGCCTGGAACAATATCGCCCTGCTCAGCATCTGGGCGTTGATGTGCAGCGCCCTGGGCCCGTCACTGTTCTTCAAGATCTACCTGAGCACCCTGTCGCTGGCCGGTGGTGCGGGCATCGTATTGTTCACGGTGCAGCACAATTTCCGGCACGCGTATGCCAGCGACGAAAAGAACTGGGACTACGATACCGGCGCCGTCGAAGGCACGAGCTTTCTGATCCTGCCCGCCTGGTTGAACTGGTTTACCGCCAACATCGGCTACCACCACGTCCATCATCTGTCTGCCAGGATTCCGAACTATCGCCTGATCGCGTGTCACAACGAATACCGCCATCTGTTTTCCGCCGTCACTCGCGTGAAGCTTGCGCAGATCAACGAAGCGCTGAAATGCATACTGTGGGACAGCCACGCGCAGCAGATTATCTCGGTGGCGGAGTATCAGCAGCAGGTGAAGAGAGCGCCGTCGGCGGCTTGATGCTCGGAGAGTGACACCCCGGGCGCCGCGCCGATTGCGCGTCGCGCTGCCAGTTGAGTGCCTAGATGAACGCACGCCGATCGACCCGCGCGGACTCCGGATTGCATGCCGGGGTCGCAGCCGCGCTGGTATCTGCGCTGCTTTTCGGGGCCACCACGCCGATAGCAAAGCAGCTTCTGCAGGGCGCGACCCCGCTGCTCATCGCGGGCCTCTTGTACCTCGGCAGCGGCATCGGGCTCGGGCTTCTGCGCCTGATCCAGGATCGCCGCTGGCGGCCGATCGGACTCAGGGGCGCGCAATGGTCGTGGCTCGCCGCCGCCACGCTCACCGGCGGGGTGCTCGCGCCGGCACTGCTCATGCTCGGGCTGACTCGGAGCGACGCCGCCACCGCCTCGCTGCTGCTGAATCTTGAAGCCGTGTTCAGCGCGGTACTGGCCTGGTTGATTTTCCGGGAGGCGACCAGCCGGCGCGTGGTGCTGGGGTTTGTTTCAATCTTCGTCGGCGGGCTGCTGCTGGCGTGGCCGGCTCATCTGTCTCAATCGGGCCGAGCACTTGGCCTGCTCGGCGTGGCAGCGGCGTGCCTGTGCTGGGGACTGGATAACAACTTCACGCGCAAGGTCTCGGCAGCAGACTCGCGTGTGATCGCCGGCACCAAAGGACTGGTCGCCGGCAGTACCAATACGATCCTGGCGATTGCGCTTGGCGCCACACTACCCACGCGACCTTACCTGCTGGGCAGTCTGTTGCTCGGCTTTCTGGGTTACGGCGTGAGTCTCATGCTCTTCATTGTCGCGCTGCGTCATCTTGGGACGGCACGCACCGGCGCGTACTTTTCCACCTCACCGTTTATTGGCACCCTGCTCGCGATAGTCCTCTACGGACAGCCCGTCACGCTGGCGTTCTATCTCGCCGCTGTGTTGATGGCGCTCGGCGTCTGGCTGCACGTCACGGAGCATCACGAGCACGAACACCTGCACGAGCCGCTGACGCACACGCACTCTCACCTGCACGATGCGCACCACCAGCATGAGCACGCCGACGAGTATGCGGGAGCTGAACCCCACACGCACGAGCATCACCACGCGCCCCTGCGCCACAGCCATGCGCACTTCCCGGACATTCACCACCAGCACGGCCACCATCGGCCACCCGGGTGAGCTTGAGGCGCGCGCGCGGCTCGGTGGGTGTTCGCAGCTCAGATAGCGATCTGTCGCCCGATTTCCACCACGCTGTCGCTCGGCAGGTGGAGCAAGTCGCTGATGTGCGCCGCGTTTCTCACCATTGCGGCGTAGAGCGCTTCCTCCCAGGCGCACAGCCCGCGGCCATCCTGCGCGCGGATGATCGTCTCGTGGCCGACATAGTAGGTGACATCATCCAGTTGCAGCGCACAGCCGAGCGGCTCGGTGTGCCGCAACAGCTCCGGAATATCGGGACGCTCCATGAAACCGTAGCGAGCGCTCGCGCGCCAGAAATCGGGCGCCAACTCGGTAATGGCGAGACGCGCGTTCTCGTCGATCCACGGAACGGACTCCGTCACGACCGTCAGGATGAACACCTTGCCGTGCAGGGCTCGATTCTTCTTGACGTGCCATTTCAGGACCGGCGGCGTGTCGCGCGAGGTTCGGGTGATGAACACGGCCGTTCCCGGAACGCGCGGAATCTGCCGCGCACTGATTTCGGCGAGGAATGCCGCTATTGGCGTCAGCTTCTCATTGACGGCGCGCGACACGGCGGCGGTGCCACGGTGCCAGGTCAACATCACTGTGTAAACCAGGGCAGCCAGCAGTAGCGGGACGTAGCCGCCTTCGAAGATCTTCAGAATATTGGCGCAAAAGAATGCCGCATCGATGCACAGCAGCGCGCCGGCGAGGCTGACGCTCGCCAACCGGCCCCATCCCCACACTTCACGCATGGCGATGTACAGCAGCGCCGAGGTCATCAGCATGGTGAGCGACACGGCGATGCCGTACGCCGCCGCCAGGTTGTCCGACTTGCCGAAGAACAGCGTCAGGCCGATGGTCGCGAGGGCGAGCAGCCAATTGACAGCGCCGACATATATCTGTCCGTAACCTTGCTGGGAGGTCTGCGTGATCCGCAGCCGCGGCAGCCAGCCGAGGCGGATGGCTTGCCGCGTCATCGAGTAGGCGCCGGTGATGATCGACTGGCTGGCGATGATGGTCGCCACTGTCGCGAG
>DATMRM010000267.1:0-3003 GCA_035566155.1 Steroidobacteraceae bacterium
TGAGCGCAATTTCCAGCTCATAGAGTGAATCGTTGCGCGCCTCATCGACTCTCGGAGCCTGTGAGGTTGGACCGATGAAAAGTCCGGAGAACAGATAGGACAGTGAAGGATGGTTGTGCCAATACGCCAGCAGGCTGGCCAGCACGTCCGGACGGCGGGCGAACGGCGAGTCGTGCGCAGTAGCGCCGCCGAGTACCAGATGATTGCCGCCACCAGTCCCGGTGTGACGCCCGTCGAGCATGAATTTTTCGGTGCCGAGCCGCGACTCGCGCGCCGCTTCATACAGAAACGTCGTGCGTTCAACCAGCTCTTGCCAACTGTGAGAAGGATGAATGTTGGCCTCGATCACGCCGGGATCGGGTGTGATGCGAAATTGATTGAGCCGCGGATCGCGCGGTGGCTCATAGCCCTCCAACAGCACAGGCAATCCCATGGCGCTGGCGATGGCTTCTACCGCGGTCACGAGTTCCAGATAGTCTTCGGTGCGATCGAGCGGCGGCATGAAGATATACAGCACGCCATCACGCGGCTGCGCGCACAACGCGGTACGGGAGACCCAGCCTGCCGATTCATGCGCGGCCGGTGCTCGCTCGCGTGAGCGCGCCAGCGCTCCGGGAATGTCGCGTGGCCTGAACTCGGCGTCACCGATTCCGTCGCGTAGCTGCCCGCGCACCTGCGTAGCAGGCGCGAGCGGTGCAAAGGCTTGTGTTTGATCGGGCGTGTGAACAAACGGATAGTCGCCGCGCGTCACCCACGGCTGCGAGTCCAGCGGCAGGCGATAGCCCATGGGCGAATCGCCCGGTGCCAGATAGCACCGTTCGGCGCGCAGGAACCACGATCCGGTCTGCCAGCGCAGGCCGCTCGGGTCGCGTGCGATGGGCAGCACATGGCCCGCGATACGGTCGAGGCCTTGCGTGAACACTCGCATCAGACGCTCCCGCTCCAGCGGATCGTCCAGTCTCGAATCGAGCGGATCGACGTTGACCGGCAAGCGTCGCTCGCGCCACAGATAGTAGAAGACGTCTTCGAAACCCGCGAATACGTAGCGCGGATCAAGGCCCAGCCGTTCGGCGACACCGCGCGCGAATTTCTGCGCCATCGCTGGCGTGACGCCGTAATCGGTCGCTTCCGAGGCAATCAGCCCGCGATCCCGCCAGACAGCTTCGCCATCGCGTCGCCAGAAGCAGTTGAGCGACCAGCGCGGTAACTGCTCACCCGGATACCACTTCCCCTGCCCGAAATGGACCAGTCCCTGCGGCGCGTAGTGCTCGCGCAGCCGGTGATAGAGCTCGGCGGCCCGCCGGCGCTTGCTCGGACCCAAGGCCGCGGTATTCCATTCCGCGCCATCCGGATCTTCGATCGAAATGAACGTCGGCTCACCACCCATCGTCAGCCGTACATCGCCCTGATCGAGCTCATCATCAATCGCTGCGCCCAGGCTCTGGATGGCTTCCCATTGCGCCTCGCTATAGGGCTTGGTGACCCGCGGGGCTTCCCACACCCGCGTGACTGACATGGCATGTTCGAACTGCACTTCGGATTCGTCGACCGCGCCGGTGATCGGTGCCGCGGAGGAAGGCTCGGGCGTGCAGGCCAGTGGTATGTGCCCCTCGCCGGCCATCAGTCCGGAGGTTGGGTCCAGTCCCACCCATCCGGCCCCTGGCAAATACACTTCGCACCACGCGTGCAGGTCGGTGAAGTCCTGGGGTGGACCGGACGGGCCGTCCAGCGCCTTGATGTCGGCAGTGAGCTGAATCAAGTAGCCCGAGACGAAGCGTGCCGCAAGCCCCAGGTGCCGCAATAACTGCACCAGCAACCAGCCCGAGTCACGACACGATCCGGCGGCGCGCTGCAGTGTCTGCTCCGGCGTCTGCACTCCGGGCTCCATTCGGATCAGATAGCGCACGTCGTGCGCCACGCGCTGGTTGAGACTCACCAGAAAATCGATGGTGCGTATCGGGCTGCGCGGCACGCTCGCCAGATACTGGGTGAATAGCGGCGTCGGCTCAACGCACTGAAGATAAGGACCAAGCTCGTTGGACTCGGTCGCGTCGTACTGAAAGGGAACCGATTCGGCGTTGGCACTGAGGAAGAAATCGAACGGATTGATCACCGCCGTCTCGGCTACCAGGTCCACCTCGACCCGGAACTCGCGCGTGCGCTCGGCAAACACCAGGCGCGCCAGGTAGTTCGCCTGCGGGTCCTGCTGCCAGTTGACGAAGTGCCTGGCAGGCGCGACCCGCATCGAATACGAAAGGATGCGCGTGCGACAGTGCGGCGCCGGTCGCAGCCGGATCAGTTGCGGGCTGAGCGACACCGGCCGGTCGTAGCGGTAGTGCGAAACGTGATTGAGAGCGACGTGGATGGACATACGGACCGGCAATGATGCCGCAATCGCGGGTCCGGGCGCATGAATGCCCGGTTGCGGTGCGACCGGCCCCGCCCGGCCCACCTACAGAGCACCCGGTTGCAGATAAAAAAAAGCCCCGCGTAGCGAGGCTTTAAGATATTGCGCGGAAACGGGGGGGTCTTGTTCCGCGACTTTTCGGATTCAACGGACTGGCGTCCGCCTCATCCTGGAGACAACTATACCTAAGAATTTTCGTTTGTAAAGTTAACCATTCGTTACCTATACATTACCATTTGTTACTGGTCGGATCACAATCGGAAATACTGTGCTGCAGTGCCGCTTTTACCGAGAAAATCAGGTAAATCCGCGTCACCGCCGCATCAGAGAAAAAGGGCCGGAAGTCTCCTCCCGGCCCTTTCCTGTTGCAGATCCTAAGATCCGCCGGGACCTTACATGTCCATGCCGCCCATGCCGCCCGGAGGCCCATGGGCGTGTTCGGCCTCTTCTTTCGGGGCCTCTGCGACCATGACTTCGGTGGTCAGCAGCAGCCCGGACACTGAAGCCGAGTTCTGCAGCGCCAGACGCGTCACCTTGGTCGGGTCCAGAATGCCGGCCTCGATCAGGTCGCCGAACTCGCCGGTCGCAGCGTTGTA
>DATMRM010000268.1:0-3486 GCA_035566155.1 Steroidobacteraceae bacterium
CGAATTTTGCGCGCGTCGATGTGGTTGTGGCGCAGCGGCAGGAGAAGGCTGTCCTGGTGGCTGACGTGCCCCCTGCAGCGATAACAACGGATACAGCCGTGCCGATGCTTGCAGCGCCGCGAGCCGAGGGGTTGATTGAGATCATGTTGCCAGGCGGCGCCTCGGTGCGCGTCGACGCACAGGTCGACGGCCGTGCATTGCGCCGTGTGCTTGGCGTGCTGCATGAGCGATGATCACACCGCCGCCCGGTGTGCGGGTGTATCTTGCCTGTGGCTACACCGATATGCGCAAGGGTATGGAAACATTGGCCATGCTGGTACAGCAGACACTGTCACATGAGCCGTTCTCTGGAGCGGTTTTCGCATTCCGCGGTCGCCGGGGTGGATTGATCAAAGTGCTGTGGCACGACGGTGTTGGAATGTGCCTGTTCATCAAACGTCTGGAACGCGGGCAGTTCATCTGGCCGATGTCGTCTGCTGGAACCGTATCGCTCACAGCAGGTCAGCTCTCCACATTGCTCGAAGGCTGCGAGTGGCGGGCCACTGCGCGCAATCTGCGGCCGGAACTGGCGGGCTGACACGCATATGGTGTGATCACGCAAGAGTCATTGGCAACGACGCGACGACGTGCATCATCGTTACGGTGTGCAGATCGATCTTGCGGCCCTACCTGACGATCCGGATGTCCTGCAGCGGATGCTGCGGGAGATTGTGCCTGAGCTGCAGGCCGAGAACGAGAAGCTGTTGCTTCTGATCCAACGTCTGCTGCGCCATCGCTTCGGCCCGCGTTCCGAGAAGCTCGACCTCGATCAACTGCGGCTGATCCTTGAGGATGAGGAGCAAGGTGCCGCGGAAGACGAAGCCGCCGAAGAGGCGGCAGAGCCGTCGAACAAACGGCGACGCACTCAGCTGGGCTTTCCGCAATTCAGGCGGCGAGGCAGAGAGTCTGGAATACTCGATTTAGCAATCCGGTTGCAATTGTGATGGTTTCATCCGTCTGCCGGGACATGGAGAAATTCGGTGGCGCCCACAGCACGCGGCGGACAGCGGCGATGGCGTCACTGAACGTTGGCTCTGACTTGCTGTACCACGCTGCGACATTCGGACGCAGTGCGTTTGCGGCGTCGCACACCAGGCCATCGGCCCACACGGTGATCAGCGAGAACAATCCGAGCAACGCCGGGGTGGTGCGCAGGATGGCCAGGTCGGACCACTGCCGCTGCGTCTCCACGCCGAGATGGGCCCGCACTTCCTGGAACGTGGTCTCCACGCGCCAACGCGAGACGAACCAGCCGAGGATGGTGGCGGGTTGCGCCTCGAGATCGGTGCTGAGAAACGCGGCTGGCTCATGCTCGCCGGATGGGTCACGGACCAGAACCCAGCGGATCGGCACCGGCGCAATACCGGTATGGTACCATAGTGCGGTGCCGGTGGCGACGAGCAGCCTGCGCTGCTGGGCATTGTACCATTGAGAGACGACCGTGCTCGTCCAGACCGTCTTCTTGTTCTTCAGCACCGCACTCAGCTTCGGCAAGGCACGCCCCTTCAGCGGCGTGCGGCCCCGCTGACCCGGCCGGCGTTTGGGCGCTGGCCGGAACAGATTGGCGTCCAGTCGCAGCCGGGTGATCATGCAGACATGGCCGCGGACAGCGGCCAGCAGGTCGAGCGCCGCGAAGCCGCTGTCGGCGACGAATACCAGACGGCGATTTGGCAACCAGCGTTTGGTCTGCAGGATCGCCTGCCGGGCCCACGTCGTCAGCGTCTTGTGGCGCTTGCCCTTGGCTTCGCTCCAGCGCGCCGAGGGCGCCAGGATGGTCAGGAACGGCAGAGCCCATGTCCGCTTGGCCCAGGGTATCGGTACCGCAACCATCAGCGACAACCAGCGCAGGCCGCTGGTCTTGACGAAATGGCCCCTGGAGGATCGGACCGGGTCACGATAAATGCCGCGTGCGCTGATACGCGCGCCCCAGCGACGCTCGATGGTGTCGTCGATGCCGACCACCACCTCGCCGTCTGGCAGCAAGCGCTCGATTATATAGAGCAACAACCGCCGTGCGACGGCCTGCCCATCCCAGCGTGCCCGGCTCAGCACCTCATGATAGCGACGGAAGCTCGGTTCATCCGCGAGCCCCATGACGCGCAGCACCCGGGTGACGGTACGCTTGCCCGGAGCCAGCACCGCACCAGTCACCAGGACCAGGATGCGGTTCCAGACCGGGGCGGTGAAACAGGGGCGGAATACCGACAGCCAGGTGAGCAGGATCGGTGGGACCAGATGTGGGTCGGGATGGTGCGATGTCATTGCAGTCGTAGAATCGAGACGGCACCCGCGCCGCAAGAGTCGCCCGCCTCCCTCCGCGACGTTCGCCGGCGAGGCGATTTATCCTGCGCCATCATGACCGATCCGATCATTCAGCGTATCGAGAGCTTCCGGTGTCGCCGCGGGCAACTGCTCGCCGAACGTCGCAATCGCGGCTACACGCTCTATCGCGCCGGCTCCGACACGCCGATCGCGCGACTGCGTCCGACCGGACAGGACGATCGTGTCGAGGTGCTATACTGGTCGCTATGGAAGGAGCGCTGGACCAGTGCCGGGCCGTTCGGGCGGACCATCCTGCCCATCGACGAGGCCCTGCAGTTCATCGCTTCAGAGGACATCTTCTGGGCTGTGGGATAACCGGCCGGGGGATGCAAAATGCGGAAAGCCCAGCTCATCTATAGACTCCCTTAGTCCGAGGTCCGCTTTCGGCTCGGCTGCAGTCTCTACTGGCATCCCGCGATAGTTATTCCCCGAGGGCTCTCAGAATAGGATACCGGCCTGCCGGGTATGAGACGCTGCAGCACGGGGTCGGGACAAGGCCTAGCTCCACTTCGACAGCCACCGGCGCTTCGAGCTGCGTAGGCCCTGCGATCCCGGCCGACATCCGCGACGGGCTCCCATCCAGATTGTCGCACTGCATCACCCAGCAAAACTCCGCGCGCTCGGCTCATAGCCGACGCATTTTCGTTTGCAACAGGTCGCGAAAGTTGACCCCTGCTCAACACCGCACCGCGATGTCGTCGGCGTATTCAGCCGCCGCTGGCATATGGGTTTGGTGGGAACAGCCAGATCCCAGGCGAGGCCGCAGTAGAAGTCCCGAAAATCTCCGTTTTCCCCAGTGTTTCTAAGGTTGTGGCCAAATCCTCCTTCGAAGGCGCATTGGATAGCCTGGCCGTCCTGGCCGCTGGCGTTCCCCAAGAATCAGGATAAACATAGCCGACTGTGTCGATCGGCTGCGCAGCGCAAGCCGAGATTACCACTGTTGTGGCAACGATTGCGATGGATCTGCCTGTCATAGGCTCACTCCCCAGGTTTGCTTCGCCAGCAGCGATGAGCATTCGTAGGACCAGCTATCGAGGCAAAAAATTCCCCTCAATGGGCGGCATTCCCGAGGGCTTCGGAATAGTATGCCGGCCAGTCGGGTATGGGACGCTGCAGCCTGCAGTC
>DATMRM010000269.1:0-2133 GCA_035566155.1 Steroidobacteraceae bacterium
ATGACAGTCACCCCCTTACCGGCACGCCCCTGTGTCTGGCGTGCGACCCTTACCTGAGCACCCTGGGGTCGTTGAGGCTGGCCGGCCGCGCTCTTGCACACACACTGCGCACTCGGACGGCGGCAGCCGGGGCAGATGCGACCCACCCCGGTGCGATAGACAATACTCACGCTTCGGCACTCAAGGCTGAGTCTGCTCAATATCCGCCAGTTCCAGCGCCGGCAGCATCGTGGTCGCCGCCAGTGGGGCGCCAGCCAGAAAGCCCATCAGATCCTCACGCTTGCCCATCGCATCCTGATACCCGAGCTGGATGAGTTCCTGCGTGAACGAGGACTCAAACATCAGATAGCTCGCGAGCTGTGCGCCGGCGGACCCGCGCGCGCCCAACACCCGCAGCAGGGAGCGCAGGCCGCGCGGCAGGCTGCGCACATGGCGCGTCGCAATGACGCGCAGGTCCGCGCTCGGCGCGATCACGAGCGTCGCGACCTTGTGCATGCCGGGCACTGCGCTTGGCGCGACTTCGACCACACTGTTGAGACGCTGCACGTGTTCGACGTTGGCATAGATCTGATCCATGAACAGCGTGTCGAGCATGTAACCGAACAACTGTCCCGGCGTCGGGGGCTGCACCACGGTACGAGGACGCGTGTTGACGCCCGCTCCGTGTTCCGCCCGCACGCCGATGACCAGCAGACGATCGGCGCCCAGATGAATAGCAGGACTCAAGGGCCACAGCTGCCGCTGCGCTCCATCGCCAAAATATTCATCGCCCAGCTGCACCGGCGGGAACAGAAACGGAACGCCCAGACTCGCCATCACGTGATCGATCCGCAGCGTCGTGCGCAGGCCGATGCGTTGCTGGCGCGACCATTCCGTGACCCTGCTGCCGCCCTGGAAAAAAGCGACGGATGAGGCCGAACTGTAGCTGGTCGCACACAGCGCCACAGCCTCCAGATCCTCGTTCTCGATGCTACGGCGCAGGCCCGCCCATCGGATGTTCTGCGCCAGCAGCGCGCGTAGCGGTGAGTTGTCGAACAATGCCAACGGCGGTGGCAACAGCACACCGCCGGAAACCAGCGACAGCAACCAATGCATTCCGGATCGCAGCATGCTCGCGCCATCGACCTTGAACACCTGCCGCACATGGAAGTTCGCCCACACGCGCTCGAGTGATTCCACCGCGTGCTGCCATCGATAGGCCTCGGTCGCCACCACCGCCGCCGACACCGCGCCGGCCGAGGTGCCAACGATGATCGGAAACGGATTGCGGGCACCGCGCGGAAACATGCCGGCGATGCCCTTGAGGACCCCTACCTGATAGGCCGCACGGGCTCCGCCACCAGGCAACACCAGGCCTACCGTCGAACCGATCGGTGCGCGGCCTCTCATCATGCTTGCGGCCATACACGTGAATATAGCGGACTGCGCCTGTCCGACCGATAGACTCGTCCAGATCTGCTACCGGCGTCTCAGCGGGTGACTACCCGCAGGATCTGCATGGAGTTGGTACCGCCCTGCACCCCCGTCAACTCACCCTTGGTAAGGATCACCAGGTCGTTGACGTCAACCAGCCCCAAATCCAATAGACGCTCGAAAATCGCGCTGTAGAGCGCCTCGGTGTTGGTGTGCACGATGTCGAAGGGCACCGCGTAGACGCCGCGGTAGAGCGTGACCCGCCGACGCGTGGCCTCATGGCGTGTAAACGCATACACCGGAATGTCGGATCGAATACGCGACATCCACAGCGGGGTCATGCCGGACTCGGTCAAGGCAACGATTGCACGTACGCGCATGTGATTGGCCGTGTACATCACAGCCATCGCGATAGCCTCTTCGCTGTTACCGAATTCCTCTTCGGCGCGCGACATCGAACGCGGCGAGCCCAGCTGATATTTCTCCGCGCCGCGAATGACGTCCGCCATGGCCTGTACGGCCTTGACCGGAAATTTGCCCGCTGCCGTCTCGGCCGACAGCATCACCGCGTCGGTGCCGTCGAGCACGGCGTTGGCGACGTCGCTGACTTCAGCACGCGTCGGCACCTGGTTCTGAATCATCGATTCCATCATCTGCGTGGCCGTTATGACCACGCGGTTGCGAGCCAGTGACTGGCGAATGATGGTCTTCTGAAGACCG
>DATMRM010000270.1:0-4050 GCA_035566155.1 Steroidobacteraceae bacterium
CAGGAACGAGGTCGCAATGCACAGCAGCAGGCTCAGAACCCCCCGATCGATGCGGGTGATGTCCTCGGACAGCGCATGAATGAGAGTCGCGCGGCGTTGCCTTGCGATCTGAACCCAGTCGGCCGCGCATACCGCGTCAAATAAGCGGTTGCGAAGCTCATTGGCGAATCCGAGACGCAATCGAGCCGCCAGATACTCGCGGGCCGCGAGCATCATCGAGCGCAGGGTGATCGCGGCAACGAAGGCGGCCAGTATTAACCATAGCGGCGGGGTAGCTCCCGCCACAGCCGTCAGCATCCGGATGGGCACTCCAAACAGCCCGCTTGCTGGAGCCTTTGACTGCGCCATTTGCAGCAGCGGCAGCAACGTGATGACGCCCGCACCCTCGAGCACGGTCGCGCACAGCGCCGCGCCGATGGCCAGCCAGAAGAGCCGCGGACCGAACCGAATCATCGTCAGCAGGCAATGGCGTACGTCGTTCAACATGCAAAGACCATCAGGCGCCGGCCTGCGCGAACCGCCGTCCGCGCTGCGCACAAAAATCCCGGTGTCGTCATCTGGGTCTGCGGGTCGGCGAGCGCGACTGCGCTCCACTGCGGTAGCGGTTTGACGAGCCTCGACAGTACTCGTCGTGGATTCATTGCCAGCACACGCAGTAAGTGCCCGGGTGTGCCCAAATTGTTTGATTTGTCCATTTGGGGCTCCAAGACGCCCTCAACGCATGGTAACCAGTTCTTCGGCGCTGGTCGGGTGAATCGCCACGGTGTCGTCGAAATCGCGCTTGGTGGCGCCCATCCGCACAGCCACCGCGAAGCCCTGGAGCATCTCATCGGCGCCTTCGCCGATCACATGCAGGCCTATGATCCGTTGGATCGGTCCCAGCGTGACCAGCTTCATGCGCACCCGCGGCTTGCGTTTGGTCAGGCAGTGATACAGCGGAATGAAGCTGGAGGTATATACCTTGATGCGATCGCCATACCTGGCACGGGCGTCCTGCTCGCTGAATCCGACGGTACCCATCGGCGGGTGACTGAATACCACCGTGGGAATATTGTCATAGTCGAGCTTGCGCCCCGACATACCGCCGAACAGGCGATCGGACAGGCGTCGTCCGGCGGCGATAGCCACAGGCGTCAATCCGGCGCGCGGGGTCACATCGCCGATGGCGTACAGATTCGCGATATTGGTCTGCTGGTATTGGTCGGTCAGCACATGACCGCCAGCGTCGAGCTCGACCGCGAGCGCTTCGAGTCCCAGACCCGCTGTCACAGGCGTGCGGCCGATGGCCCAGATCACACTGTTGAACGGCCCGAGCGTGCGCCCGTCAACGGTTGTCAATTCCAGGGATCCGGCCGCATTGCGTGCCAGTGACTTCGGCGCAGCATGCGTGACGATCTCAATGCCATCATCGCGCATGATCTCCATCAGCCCTTCACCGAGCATCCGGTCGAAGTGTCGCAGGATCAGCTCGTGTCGAATCATCAGGCTGGTACCGGCGCCGAGCGCCGCCAGAATCCCGCACAGTTCAGCTGCGATATAGCCGCCGCCCACGATGGCCACTCTGTCGGGACGCGCGGGATACTCGAAGAATCCGTCCGAAGTGATACCGAGCCTGGCGCCCGGAATGTCCGGGTACATGGCTTCGCCGCCATTGGCCAATACGATCACGCCGCCTGTGAGGTTGCGGTCATTGACCACGATGCTTTGTGCGGACCTCAGGCGCGCGCGTCCGCGGATCAGATCGACTTTGCGCTTGGCGAGGGTGGTCTCGTAGATGCCATTCAGGCGCCGGATGTAATCCTCGCGACTCTTGACCAGCTGGTCCCAGTGGATAGCTCCCCACTGCACCTCGAAGCCGTAATCCGCAGCATCGTGTAGCACCTGTGCAATTTCGCCGGCGTTCCACATCAGCTTCTTGGGCACGCATCCCCGGTTGACGCAGGTACCTCCCAGCCGATCGGATTCGACGATCAGGGCACGAGCCCCGTATTCCGCCGCGCGTTGCGCGCAGGCCAGGCCGCCACTGCCGCCACCGATCACTATCAGGTCGTAGTCCGATGCCATGCGCCCTAACCTCCGGAATCCGGCATGTTACACCGCCAACTCATGGCTAAAATGTGCCCATACATGGCCCCAAGGGTACGACTCATGTCCGAGGCGACTTCCGATAACCCACTGCTGGATACGCACTCACTGCCACGATTCGACGCCATCCGTCCGGAGCACGTGCAGCCGGCGATCTCGCAGCTGATCGAGCAGCAGCGCCGGCGCGTCGCGCAGATCGAGGCTCTGCCCCACCCGAGCTTCAAGACGGTGGTCGAGCCGCTGGAGGAAATGCAGCACGCGCTGAGCCGGGTCTGGTCGCCGGTCGGACACCTCAACGCCGTGATGAATAGCGAGAGCCTGCGCATCGCCTACAACGCGTGCCTGCCGCTGTTGTCCGAATATCACACCGATCTGGCCCAGAGCGAACGCCTCTATCAGGCCTATTCGCAGATCGCTCGGCAACCTGACGCCTCGCTCGACCCGGTGCAACGTGAAGTGATCGAACACGCGCTGCGGGATTTTCGCCTCGCGGGTGTCGCGCTGGATCCGGCCCGTAAAGTGCGCTTCAAGACCATCATGATGGAATTGTCGCAGCTGTCCGCGAAGTTCGAAGAAAACGTGCTCGATGCGACCAACACGTGGCGCTATCACGTGACCGATGCCGCGCAGCTCAGCGGTATCAATCAGAGCATCATTGACCAGGCTGTGCTGCGCGCCCAGGGCAAGGGGCTGCAGGGGTATCTGTTTGGGCTCGATCAGCCAACCTACGTCGCGGTCCTAACCGATGCCGAATCTGAGTCGCTGCGCCGTGTATTCTACGAAGCCTGGTCAACCCGCGCCTCTGGCCTCAACGCCAGTGCGGGAGCGTATGACAACAGCGCCGTGATGGAAGACATCCTGCGGCTGCGACATGAGGCCGCGCAGCTGCTGGAGTTCAAGAGCTACGCCGAATACGCGCTCGCCAATCGTATGGCACGCACGGTGAGTGAAGTGACCGGGTTCCTGAACGATTTGGTGAGATCGGCCAAGGTGGCGGGTGCACACGAGTTCGCCGAGCTCGAGCAGTTCGCCGGTCGCAAGCTCAATGCCTGGGATGTGACCTTCTATTCCGAGCGGCTGCAGCAGCAGCGCTACTGCGTGTCGCAGGAGGAACTGCGAGAATACCTGCCGCTGCCACGGGTGCTGGAAGGCCTGTTCGAGGTCGCCGAAAAGCTGTTCGACGTGCGCATTCGCGAGCGCCGCGGCGTTGCGCTCTGGCACCCGGATGTGCGCTACTTCGAAGTGCAAAGCCCGGACGGTGTGCCGGTCGCCAGCTTCTATCTGGATGCTTACGCGCGTGCGCACAAGCGCAGCGGCGCCTGGATGGATGATTGCATCGGACGCAAGTCGCTCAGCGGCAGCACAATCCTTCCGGTCGCCTACCTGGTATGCAATTCATTGCCGCCTTCGGGTGGGCGTCCGGCGCAACTCACGCACGACGATGTGGTGACGTTGTTTCATGAATTCGGGCACGGCCTGCATCACATGCTCACGCGCGTCAACTATCCGAGCCTCGCCGGCATCAACGGCGTGGCCTGGGACGCCGTCGAGCTGCCCAGCCAGTTCATGGAGAACTACGCCTGGCAGAGCGAGGTGCTGACCCGAATTTCTTCGCACGAGCGCACCGGCGGTCCGATCCCGGCCGACAAGCAGCAGCAGCTGATCGCGACCCGCAGCTTCCAGGCAGGACTGCAGACGCTGCGGCAGGTGGAGTTTGCATTGTTCGATATGCGTCTACACGCGGAGTACGACCCGGCACAAGGCGGGCGCGTCTACGAGATTTTGCGCGAGGTTCGTCAGCGGGTGGCGGTGGTGCCAATTCCGGAATGGAATCGCTACCCGCATAGTTTCGGCCATATTTTCTCCGGTGGCTACGCGGCCGGGTACTACAGCTACAAATGGGCCGAAGTGCTGGCAGCCGATGCGTTCGCCGCTTTCTCGGAGGCCGGCGCGTTCGATCGGACC
>DATMRM010000271.1:0-11655 GCA_035566155.1 Steroidobacteraceae bacterium
GGACATCGGGCTCGCACCCGAGCGCATCGTGCGTATCGGCGATAAGCCCGACGGCAGTTCTGACAATTTCTGGCAGATGGGGGATACCGGTCCCTGCGGTCCGTGCAGCGAGATCTTCTATGACCATGGGCCATCGGTCGCGGGCGGCCCACCTGGTTCGCCGGAACAGGATGGCGATCGCTGGGTCGAGATTGCCAATCTGGTGTTCATGCAATTTGATCGGGACGTCAGCGGCAGCCTGACGCCACTGCCCAAGCCATCGGTGGATACGGGCATGGGCCTGGAGCGCATGACCACCGTGATGCAGGGCGTGCACTCCATTTACGAGATTGATCTGTTTCAGGCATTGATTCAGGCCGCTGTGCGCGCCACCGGCACATCTGATTTCCACTCCAATTCATTGAAGGTGATCGCTGACCACATTCGCGCCTGCAGCTTCCTGATCGTCGACGGCGTCGTGCCTTCCAACGAGGGAAGGGGTTACGTGCTCCGGCGCATCATCCGGCGCGCGATCCGCCACGGCTACAAGCTCGGTCAGGATCAGCCGTTCTTTCACAAGCTGGTCCCGACGCTGGTCGGACTCATGGGAGAAGCTTTCCCGGAGCTTTCAGATGCAGCGACGCTCGTGACCGAGGCGCTGCGACAGGAGGAGGAACGGTTCGCGCAGACGCTAACGTCGGGTATGGCGCAGTTCGAAACACGCATGCGCGAACTGGGCGGGAATATCGTGCCCGGTACGCTGGTCTTCCTACTACATGACACGTATGGATTTCCACCCGACCTGACCGCGGACATCGCACGCGAGCGGGAGCTACAAGTCGATCTGGCAGGTTATGAGCGCGAAATGCAGGCACAGCGCGACCGGGCCCGCGCCGCGAGCAAATTCGGTGCGGATCTGCGCGCCGGCGCCGAAGTTGCCGAGAAAACGGAATTCGTGGGTTATGAGGCCGTGGAGTGTCAGGCGCGTGTGCTGGTCCTGATGCACGAAGGCGCTCGCGTCGAGTCGCTATCGGCAGGTCAGCAGGGCGAAGTGATTCTGGATCGAACGGTGTTTTATGCTGAGGCCGGCGGGCAGGTGGGTGATTCCGGAGAGATCCTCGGCCCCAATCAAACTCGTTTTACAGTAACGGACACCCAAAAGCGCGGTTCAGCGCACTCACACACAGGCCGGGTGAGCGAAGGGACTGTGCGACTGGGCGATAGGGTCGTAGCGCGAATCGATGCCGAGCGGCGTGGAGCCATTCGATTGAATCATTCGGCGACGCATCTGTTGCACGCCGCCCTTCGTAAAGTACTTGGAAGGCACGTGACGCAGAAGGGTTCGTTGGTCGCTGCCGACCGGCTGCGATTTGACTTCTCGCACTCTCAGCCCATGACCACGGCGGAGGTGGCAGAGGTCGAGCGCCTGATCAATGCGCAGATTCGGGCCAATGCGGAGGCTGCTACGCGGGTAATGGAATACGAGCAGGCGATTGCGGCCGGTGCCATGGCACTTTTTGGTGAGAAGTACGAACGGCAGGTACGTGTGCTGTCGTTCGGAGAGTTCTCCACTGAACTTTGTGGTGGCACGCATGTGAAGCGCGCGGGTGATATTGGAATGTTTCACATCGTAAGCGAGTCGGGTGTCGCTGCTGGCGTGCGCCGTATTGAGGCGGTGACCGGGCAGGGCGCACTGGATTACTTCGATCGTGTCAATACGACGCTGTCCGATATTGCCCAGTTGGTGCACGGCTCACGGGAGGATGTCGCGGCGAAAGTTCGCGATGCACTGGAGCGCGTTCGAACGCTTGAGCGTGAGAATCGAGGTCTGAAGGACAAGCTCGCGCTCGGTCAGGGAACAGATCTGGCTGCAGGCGCGGTAGATGTCGCTGGCACCAAAGTACTGGCCACCAAAGTGTCCGGTGCGGATGCGGGCGCGCTGCGCGCGGCGGTTGATCAGTTGAAGAGTCGTCTCGGTTCGGCTGTCGTCGTGCTCGGATCGGTGGAAGCAGATTCTAAAGTTCTGTTGGTGGCGGGCGTTACGTCGAACTTAACGGGACGAATTAAAGCAGGGGAACTAATTGGTGCAGTGGCAGCCCAAGTGGGCGGCAAAGGCGGCGGTCGAGCCGACTTCGCGCAGGCTGGAGGCAATCAACCGGCCGCACTCGATGACGCACTCAGCAGTGTCGCACCTTGGGTCCGCTCCCGTCTGACAGCAGATTGACGAATTTTAACGTGCGCTTTGAGCGATGGCGATTAAGACTGTTTGTACTAGAAATTGTTTGACTAAGGTCGGTTAGGCGCCAAATTGAGCTGCGCGATGACCACGGAGGATCTCTTAAGTGCTTATTCTTACGCGTAGAGTCGGCGAGACCGTAATGATCGGTGATGAAGTCGCCGTGACTGTGCTGCGTGTCAAAGGCAACCAGGTCAGGTTGGGCGTCAACGCGCCAAAATCCATCTCTGTGCAGCGCGAGGAAATTTTTCAACGGATCAAACGGGAGGCGGGACAGGCCGCCTCGTCTGCCGAAAGCGCAGAAATGGCGGAAGCCGAGGCTGAGACCGCCCACACGAGCTGAGCTTCAGGCGGTCCGGGCCCGTTTTTGCCCTGGCGACACCCCTTAAGTATGATGGCGGCCGCTCGAGCGGTGGACCGCTCGCGTGCCGGAGAGATGGCCGAGTGGTCGAAGGCGCACCCCTGCTAAGGGTGTAAGGGTCAAAAGCCCTTCGAGGGTTCGAATCCCTCTCTCTCCGCCAGAATTTTACGAACGCAGCGGCGCATCAGAGGGTCTGTATGCGCCAGCGCGGACTGACCATGCCCGTTCCTAACACCAGCGCGAGGGCCGGTGCTGAGCCTCGATTCGCAAGCATGAATAACGGAGCCGCCGCATGCAGTTGACAGTGAGGGAGATGACGGTTGAGGAGGTAGATCTCATCATCAGCTATTTTCATAACTCCACGCCCGAGCACCTGGAAACACTTGGCGTCGATCCAACGCGTCTGCCGACTCCGCAGGCCTGGCGCGATCGCTATCGCCGCGAATACACGCTGCCGATCACCCAGCGCGCGACGTTGCTCGTGATCTGGCTGTCGAGCGATCAACCGATCGGCTTCTCCACCTCGGACAAGATTGTCTACGCAGATCGAGCCCACATGCATTTGCACATCGTCCATCCAGACAACCGGCGCAGCGGCCTAGGGGTCGCGTGTGTTCGGAAGAGCGCCGACATCTATTTCGAGCGACTTAAGCTAAAGAGTCTCTTCTGCGAGCCGAACGCTTTCAACGTCGCTCCGAACCGAACACTTCAGAAGGCCGGCTTCAAGTACATCAAAACACATATGACGGTCCCCGGGCTGCTCAACTACCATCAGGCTGTGACGCGCTGGGTGATCGAACGCTAAGTCTGCAGTATCCGCGCCACTCCTCGGCAGTGATCTCCCAGATCTCCGCGGGCACGCGACCACAGACCAGATCGCGTTCCTCGCGGCCGATGATACGCATGCCTTGTCGGCGCGAGATCCGTGCCGAGGCCGTATTGGCCACGGCTTTCGGTGCACGCAAACGCGGGAACTTCAATACCTCGAACCAGAAATGGGTCACCGCCTCGCACGCCTCGCTCATCAGGCCCTGCCCCTGCCAGGGCAGCCCGGTCCAAAAACCGCGGTTTTCAGACTCGCCGAGCATGAGTCCGATTCCGCCGATGATCTGCTCGGGCGCGCTTTTCAGGCGCAACGTCCACTCCCAGCGTTCACCGCGTTCCACGCCTGGTAGCGCGACGTCGCGATAGAAGTTGTGCGCGCCGTCCGGCGGGTAGGGCCATGGCACGTGCGCGTTCAGGTAACGCACGATCTCCCAGTGCGGGAAAAGCGCCTGCACCTGATCGGCATCCGATAGCTGTAACGGACGCAGCCGCAGGCGCCGGGTTTCCAGGACCGGTGTCATCGCGCGAGGCCCAATCGGCGTTGCAAGCCCTCGTACCCCCAGTCCATGACCACTCCGTGGTTCCAGGCGAACATCGGCTTTGCCAGCGGCGCCAGCACGCGCATCCAGGCCTTGGTGGCCTCGACCGTCCAGTCATAGCGCACGTGGGTCTGGCCATTCTCGAAGCTTAGGGACCACACTCCTCGGCCCTGCAGTTCGCCGTCCGCGATCCACGCCGGCGCTAGAACATGCCGACGATATTGCCTTTGTCGTCCAGATCGATTTTGACCGCGGACGGCACGGCGGGCAGGCCCGGCATCGTCATCACATCGCCGCAGATCATGACGATGAACTCCGCGCCCGCGGCGAGGCGAACCTCGCGCACATTGACGATGTGGCCGGTGGGCGCACCACGCAGCGACGGGTCGGTTGAGAAGGAGTACTGAGTCTTGGCCACGCACACCGGAAAGTGGCCGTAGCCTGATTCCTGCAGCTTGTCGATCTGCGCCCGTACGCTGCGTTCCGCGCTGATATCGGCCGCACCGTAGATCTTGCGGGCCACGGTTCGCATCTTTTCCCATAGCGGCAGCGCATCCTCGTAGACGAACTTGCGCGCGGGGGCTGTCTGGTCGGTCATGCGCACGACTTCGTGCGCCAGCGGCTCGGCACCGGCACTGCCTTGCGCCCAGTGCTTTGCCAGGACGACCGGTGCGCCATGACGGGCCATCTTCGATTGCAGCAGAGCGACCTCGGCATCGGTGTCGGCGGTGAAATGATTGATCGAGATGATGCACGGTAACCCATAGTGGGTACGGACATTGTCCACATGCTTCTCGAGGTTGGTGAGGCCGCGCTCGAGCGCCGCCAGGTTCTCGCTATTGAGCTCCTTCAGATCGCAGCCACCGTGGAATTTCAGCGCTCGCACCGTCGCAACGATCACTGCCGCCGAGGGCGTCAGGCCCGCCTTACGACACTTGATATCGATGAACTTCTCGGCGCCCAGATCCGCTCCGAATCCGGCTTCGGTCACCACATAGTCGGCCAGCTTGAGCGCGGTGCCGGTCGCGAGCACGGAATTGCAGCCGTGTGCGATGTTGGCGAACGGGCCGCCGTGCACGAAGGCGGGATTGTTCTCCAGGGTCTGTACGAGATTGGGCTTGAGCGCATCGCGCAGCAGCACGGCCATCGCACCGTGGGCTTTCAGCTCGCCAGCGCAGACGGGCTGTCCGGCACGGGTATAGCCGACGACGATGTTGCCGAGGCGCGTCTTGAGGTCAGCGAGGCTGGTCGCCAGACACAGGATCGCCATGACTTCGGAGGCCACGACAATGTCGAAACCGTCCTGGCGCGGATAGCCATTGGCAGGTCCGCCCAGGGCAATCGTGATTTCGCGCAGCGCGCGGTCATTCATGTCCACGACGCGGCGCCAGGTGACCCGCCGGACATCGATCCCGAGCTCGTTGCCGTGATGAATATGATTGTCGAGCATCGCCGCCAGCAGGTTGTTGGCCAATGCGATGGCGCTGAAATCTCCGGTGAACTGCAGGTTGATCTCTTCCATCGGCACGACCTGGGCGTAGCCGCCACCGGTCGCGCCACCCTTGATGCCGAACACCGGCCCAATGCTTGGCTCGCGCAGGCAAATCATGGTCTTCTTGCCGATGCGATTGAGCGCGTCGCCCAGGCCCACCGTGGTCGTGGACTTGCCTTCACCCGCGGGGGTCGGGCTGATCGCGGTGACCAGGATCAGTTTGCCGTCGCGCCTAGCCTTCAGGCTCTCCAGGAACTCAAAGCCGATCTTGGCCTTGTAGTGGCCGTAGCTTTCCAGACTCTGGCCCGGAATGCCCAGCTTGGCGGCGACCGCGGTGATCGGTTGCAGCTTGGCCTGCTGCGCAATCTCGATGTTGCTCGGCACTTAGGCGCAGGTCCCGTCAATGTCCAACGTACGCTGCGTTCTGCAGCAGCGGGCTGCCGTGCTGCGCGACGGTGAATGCATCGGTGAGGATGCGGTTGGCAGTGGTCCACCGGCGCTGCGAATCGAGCAGCACCAGCCAGACGCGGTGCCCGGACTGTTCGGCGACGGCAATCAGGCAGTGTCCGGCCTGTGCGGTATAGCCGGTCTTCAGTCCCATCACGCCGAGCTTGCGTCCGAGCAGCAGATTGGTGTTGTGAAACGACAGCTTGCGGCCGGATGCCAGGCCGATCTCGGCTTCCTCCTGCAACACGATCTGCGCAATGCGGGGATTGGCATGCGCGGCCTTGGCCAGGCGCAGCAGGTCGTTGACGGTGGAATACTGACCGTCCTGGTCGAAACCACAAGGGTGCACAAAGTGAGAGTTCTTCATCCCGAGCTGTGCCGCCATCGCATTCATGCGAACGGCGAAGGCGTGGATGCTACCCGCGGCGTTCTCGGCCAGCACCAGGCAGGCATCGTTGGCCGAATGCATCAACATGGCTTGCAACGCATCGTCGGCCCGCACCTGATCGCCGGTACGCAGTCCCGCCCGCGGATGAGTCGCGTGGGCGGCATCGTGGCTGACGTCGAGCCATGCGTTCGGATCCCAGTCGGAGTGCAGCAGCACCAGGGCGGTCAGCAGTTTGGTGAGCGAGGCGGGCGCGCGCTGCTGGTCCACGTTCTTGCCCCAGATCATCTCCCCGTCCACGACCGCGGCATAAGCGACCGCCTGGTTGTGATAGGGATCGGGGCTGTCGAGGCGCGGTCTGGCCCACGCCGCGGATACGCCAGCCAGTAACAGCACGGCTGCCAGCCCGTGCAGCAGTTTGGTCATGTCTACTCCCGTCTCCGGTGGCCGCAAGTCTAGCTGCGACCACGCGGCAACGGTAGTCACTAGATCACATCACAGACGGCTTGCCGAACAGATAGTGCGACACCATCCACTCGTCACCGCCGCGGAACGCCCACAGCTCCGCGCAAGCCATGAAGAACACGCGCCAGTAGGACAGCCATTTCCTGGCCTGATCGGCGCCATAGGTCTCGGCCAGCAGCGGCATGACGTGAGCGCGGTTGCGGTCGAGGTTGTCCAGCCAGGCTTGGGCAGTCCGCGCGTAGTGCACACCGGATACGCGCCAGCGGGATTGCAGCTTCAGGTCGCGCTGGAACGAGGGCAGTAGATCGTCGCTCGGCATCAGTCCGCCAGTGAAGAAGTAGCGAGCCATCCAGTCTGAGGCGTCGCGTGCCACGAAGTGATAGGACACCTCCCGGTGGCTGAAAACATGCAGGAACAGCTTGCCCTGCGGCTTCAGCCAGCGAGCCACGTTGCCCATCAGCAACTGGTAGTTCTTCATGTGCTCGAACATTTCCACCGATACCACCCGATCGAAGCGCGCCGTGGTGTCGAAGCGGTTCATGTCGCAGGTAATGATCGTCAGGTTGGTCAGGCCGCGACGGGCGCATTCGGCCTCGATGAATGCACGTTGCGTGGACGAGTTGGATACGCCCGTGATGCGCGCATTCGGGTACTGCTTCGCCATCCACATCGACAGCGAGCCCCAGCCGCAACCCAGTTCCAGGATCTGCTGGCCGTCGGCCAGCCCGGCGCGCTCACAGGTCAAACGCAGCATCGCCTCCTCGGCGCCGTCGAGCGTGGTGACACCCGCGCTCCACAGGCCGCTGCTGTACTTGAGGTTCTTGCCGAGGCACTGCTGGTAGAAGGCGGTCGGCACCTCGTAGTGCTGCTCGTTGGCCGCATCGGCATTGATGGCAATCGGGCTCTTCTTGAGCTCCTCGACGAACTCGAGGTGGCGACGGACGCGATCCTCCGCGCTGCCGCGCATCTCTTCGCGCAAGCGCTCGCGCAGCAAGCGGCGGATGCCGAGCCGGATCAGCCAGTCCGGGACCAGGCCGCGCGCAATCAGCGAATCGAGGCTGAACGAGGGCAGGACCGCTGCAACGGGTGCCAGGGTGGGATCTTGCGTCTGAGCTTCAGTGTGCATGAGTTTCTGTTCCAGCATCGGTCAAGAGTGAGGGGGTGGGATTGAGTACGTCGCGCTGCAACTGCGGGTCCTTCGCCTTGCGATGCCAGGGCACGCGTTTGAGCGCCAGGCGCAGCGCATGCCAATGAATGAGAGTGATCACTTTCAGGGTCAGTGCCGGGAACTTGATCGCGTAGCGCGCGAGCTGATAATCGGTCAGCGGTACCTGGCGGCCGCGCAGATGACTGATGAGCAGCTTGCCGTGCTGGTCCCAGTCTTCGATGTGCACCTGCAGGCGTTCTTGCGGTAGTAGACAGTCGAAATCAAAACTGATGTCGAGATCGGAGAACGGCGAGACGTAATACTGCTTCGGTACGCGCACGCGAAAGCGCGCGGGATGACGAGCGTCCGGCCGCAGAGGCAACAGAAACAGCTTCTTCTCGCCGAAGGTGTTGCCGACCTCCGCAATCGCGCACACCGGCAGATCGGCGGTATGGCAGCAGAAATAGATCGAGATCGGATTGAATATGTAACCAAGCGTGCGCGGCAGTGTCAGCAGACGTATCTTGCCGCCAGCCGGCAGATGAATGCCGTGTTCGCGCAGATAACTCAACACACGCGCCTTCAGATCGCCCGGTGCCCCGCTCGGAAAGTAATCCGACTCACGCAGGCTATAGAGATTGCTCCGATTGTGGCTGAGCAGGCGCAGGTCGCGGTGAATCTGCGGCAGCTCGTCCAGATCGGCATACATCATCATGATGCGGTGCTCGAACGCATGGCGTTTAGGCCGCAGGCGCCGGTGCACCACGCTGCACTCGTACAGGCAGGAACTCAGTGCCATGTTTCCGGCGCCAGCAGTCGGCTCAATGCGAGCGCCGAGCTGAACGCGTCCTCGTGAAAGCCATAACGGAAGTAGCTGCCGCAGAAATACACACCGGTGCGACGTTCATTCAGGTGCGGCAGCTCGCGCTGCGCGCGCACCGCGCCGTCGTTGAACAGCGGGTGCTCGTACTGAATGCGGCGCAGTACGCTTTCCGGTTTCATCGAGTCTTCGCCGTTAATGGAGACGAAATAGTTGCGTTTCGACTGGACGCCCTGAAGGTGATTGATCCAGTAGACAGTGGATGGCTCGAATTGATTGTTGGCGCGGTAGTTTACGCGGTAGTTCCAGGACGACCAGCACAACTGAGTGCGCGGCATGACCGATTCGTCGGTATGGACCAGCGCCCAGTTGGGTTGGTACTTGAATTCGCCCAGCGCGGCGCGTTCGTGAGCGTCAGCGTCCTCCAGCATGCCCAGCGCCTGATCGGCGTGGCAGGCCAGGATGACGTGCTGGTAGCGTTCGGCGTGACCGGATTCATCGGTCACTCGCACACCGCCGCCCACCTCACGGCGCACGGCGACCGCGCCACGATTCAGATAGATGCGATCGCGCAACGGGGCGACGATCTTGTCCACATAGTTCTTCGCACCGCCGGCGACGGTCAGCCATGGGTGCTGGGTATGCAGGCCCAGGAAGCCGTGATTATGGAAGAAACGCAACAGCGTCATCGCCGGGAACTGCAACATGCGATCCGGGGGGGAGGACCACACCGCGCAGCTCATGGGCAGCAGGTAGTAATTCAGGAAGTGATTGCCATAGCGACGCTCGGCGACGAACTCGCCCAGGCTCAGCGAGTGCTCCTGCTGGGAGCGCACCGCGGCCGTGGCTTCCTTATTGAAGCGGTTGATCTGCAGCAGCATTTTCCAGAATTCGGGTTTGAGCAGATTACGTCGCTGACCGAACAGATGATTAATGCTCGAACCAGAGAATTCGAGGTTCGCCGGCAGGTGCTGCACGCTGAAGGACATCGAACTGTCGCGCGAGACGACACCCAGTTCACGAAACAGCCGGGTCAGATTCGGGTACGTGACATTGTTGTATGTCATGAACCCGGTATCGATCGGAACGTGGCGGCCTTCCTCGTCGATATCGAGGGTATTGGTATGACCGCCGATATAGTCGGCTTTGTCATACATCGTGACCTGGTAGCGGTGCTTCAGAAAGTAGGCACAGCCTAGCCCGGAGATCCCGGTGCCAATGATCGCAATCCTATCCATGGGAATGTCGCCGTCGGGCGCCCTGCCTGTGACCCTATCGTCGCATATAACGAATCCCAGGTGGGCGTCGGATGCACCTGCTGAAAGCCATCGAAAGCATCCGTCCGCTCCAACCGAGCGTTAATTGGGTGATGGTTTGAAGCTTGTGAGAGTAATGCCGGTCTGCTATGAATGAATGCGCCCACTTACCAAGGAACGTTTGCATTGGCTCCGCCGCAGTAGCAGCGGCCTGCCCAATCGCTAACCATGACAGCGGACACAAACAAGAACGTAGCGGATCAGACTCAGGATGCAGCGCTGATCGAGCGGATCCGGAACGCAGACCGCACGGCGTTCATGACCTTTTACGACCGTTTTTCGCCGCTGCTGTTCTCAGTGGCGGCTCGAGTGCTCGGTGACCGCAAGGAAGCCGAGGACGTATTGCAGGAAGTCATGCTCGTAATTTGGAACAAATCGGGAGAGTACCATCCGGAGCTGGGCAGTCTGTCCAGCTGGGCGGTCGCGCTCACCCGCAACAAGGCGCTGGACCGCCTGCGCTCGCGCACCCGGCGGCTGCGCCTGATCGAAGAAGTGGCCATCATGGCCGAGGATTCGGACGGCTCCTCCAGCCCTTCGGCGAATGAGGTGCTCCACGGTCGCGAGCGCGCGGAAATGCTGCGTACCGCCATGAAGCAGCTGCCGGCCGAACAGCGGATGGCCATCGAGCTGGCATTTTTCACCGGGTTGAGTCAGACCGACATCGCGACCCGTCTGCAACAGCCGCTGGGCACCGTGAAGGCACGGATCCGCCGCGGCATGCTTCGTCTGCGTGAGCAGCTCGGAGGTGTGCTGTGATTGACGAGCGGCTACAGGATCAGGCTTCCCTTTACGCCCTGGGAGCGCTCGATGCCGAGGAGACGCGCGAGTTCGAGGTGGCTCTGCAGGGCAGCCCGGAGCTGCGTGCGCTGGTACGCGATCTGCGCGCGGTCACCGAAGTGATCGCCGGCACGGCTCCGGCGCTCGAGCCTCCGGCCAGTGTCAAGGCGAAGCTGATGCTGCAGATCGGCGAGCAGCGTCGTCCGGCGACGGTGACGAGCCTCAACCCGCGGCGCCGACCGCTCAGCGTCTGGATCCCGTGGGCACTGGCGGCGGGTCTGGCCGTGGTGTCGTTCGGATTCCTCTATCAATCCGCGGGTCTGAAGGCCGAGCTGGCGGCTCAGGCGCGCCGCGTCGATGAACTCGGGATGAGCCTCGAGGTCGCTCAGACCGAGAGTGGCCGGTTGCGCCAGACCGTGGCCGAGCTGCGTGAGAACAATCGCCTGGCGGCGATCCGCATTGCGCTGCTGGACTCGATGGTCGCGGCGGATCCGAAGGCGGTCGCGGTCAGCGTGTGGGATAACGAGCGACAAAACGGTGTGTTCATCGTACGCAATCTGAAGTCCCTGCCTAGCGACAAGGATTATCAGCTCTGGATCATCGATCCGAAGTACAAGAGCCCGGTCGATGCGGGCGTCTTCCAGGTCGATGCCAAGGGCAACGTGCGTGCAGAATTCCGTGCACATGAACAGATTCAGACGGCCAGTCAGTTTGCCGTCACGATCGAGAAGAAGGGCGGCGCGCAGACTCCCAACCTCAAGGCCATGGTGCTCGCCGGAGCCTAAGAGCGCTAAGATCACTCCCCATCACGCGAAAGCGGGAGGGAGCGACCGTGCAATTCTGGATGCGCGCAGCCAACCGCGTTG
>DATMRM010000272.1:0-3097 GCA_035566155.1 Steroidobacteraceae bacterium
GGGACCGATCGCAGCCAGCAGGCGCGCGAACGGCGGATGCTGGTTGTCGTACAGGTACTGACCGCGATCGACCAGCACCAGGCCGGCCGCGATATGCTCCGGTTCGTCCCAGAAATTGCCGAACACACGATAGGTCGAGACGCACAGCGCACAGGCGAGGACGCATAGTGCTATCAGCGCGCCTACCGAGCGGCGGGGCGACCAGCGGATCTGCAAAACGCGCCTTCCGAGAATGAGGAAATGTCGACAAGTTTAACGGCTGCGATGGGTGTCGCAGGAGCGCTTGTGGGATATTGCGGGAATAGGTGAGGGTCAAGTAGTGTGCCGAAGTTTTTTGCCCCCGGGATTGCTCGATGACCATCAATGACCCCAAGGCCCTGCCGACGCCCGCGTCCTGGGTGGTGCACAAGTTTGGCGGCTCGAGCGTCGCCGATGCGCAGTGTTTCGAGCGCGTGGCCAAGATCGTGGAGTCGCAGCCGGCGCAGCAGCTGGCGATCGTGCTGTCGGCCTGCCGGGGCATCACCGACGCGCTGCTCGAACTGGTATCGCTGGCGGAAGCCCAGCAGCCGGCCTGGCACGAACGCCTCGCTGCGGTGCGCGAGCGCCACGCCGGCATCGCCACCACCCTGCTCAATGCCGAGGCCGCCGCCGGCTACATGAGCCAGTTCGACCGCGATATGGAGGACGTCGAAGGGGTGCTGACGACCACGAGCATCATGCGCTCGGCCGCACAGACGGTACGCGATCTGTGCTCGGGATACGGAGAGATCTGGTCCACCCGGCTGTTCGTTCGCTATCTGCAGCAACGCGGCGCGCGCGGCGGTGCGCAGTGGATCGATGCCAGGCGCTGCGTGACCGTGGAATGGGGTCCACTCGGACCCGCGGTGCAATGGCAGAGCTCGCAGCTCAAGCTGCAGCAGCTGCTCGCTCCCCAGGGGTCGCAGCCAGCGGCCTCAACCCTGGTGATCACCGGTTTCATTGCCAGCGATCCGCGCGGCGTGCAGACCACGCTCGGGCGCAATGGCAGCGATTTTTCAGCGTCGATCTTCGGCGCGCTGCTTGAGGCCGCCGAGATTCAGATCTGGACCGACGTCGATGGCGTGCTGTCGGCCGACCCGCGCCGGGTACCCGATGCCCAGGTCATCGATTCGCTTTCCTACAACGAGGCGATGGAGCTGGCGTACTTCGGCGCCAAGGTGATCCACCCTCAGACCATGGCGCCGGCGGTGGGCCGCGACATTCCGATCTGGATCCGCAACACCTTTGCGCCCGAGAAGGCAGGCACGCTCATCTGCGCCCGACCGACATCGACGCTGCCGGTCAAGGGCATCACCAGCATCGAAGGTGTCGCGCTCATCAACCTCGAGGGTGCGGGCATGATCGGGGTGCCCGGCACCGCTCATCGCCTGTTCGGCGCGCTGCGCGAGGAGTCGATCTCGGTGATCCTGATCTCCCAGGGCAGTTCCGAGCATTCGATCTGCTGTGCGATTCCGCAAACCCAGGCCGAGCGTGCGAAGAACGTGCTCGAGGCGGCGTTCGCGCGTGAACTGACCGAAGGGCAGATTCAGAGCGTGGACATCACGCAGGATCAGGCGATCCTCGCGGTGGTCGGCGACGGCATGACCGGCATGCCGGGTGTGTCCGGCAAGCTCTTCAACGCTCTGGGCAACACGCATATCAATGTGCGGGCCATCGCGCAGGGTGCCTCGGAGCGCAATATCTCGGTGGTGGTCGACGGCAAGGACGCCACCCGCGCACTGCGGGCCACGCACGCCAGTTTCTATCTGTCGCCGCACACGCTGTCGATCGGTGTGATCGGTCCGGGTACCGTCGGCCAGGTGCTGCTCGATCAGCTCGCCAGTCAGCGCGAACGGCTGGCGCGTGAATTCAAGATCGATCTGCGCGTGCGCGGCGTGCTGCGTTCGCGCCAGATGCGCCTGACCGACGTCGGGCTGCAGTTGCCGCACTGGCGCGCGGAGCTGCTGTCGGGTTCGCAGCCGGCGGACCTGGCGCGCTTCGTCGAACACGTGCGCGTGGACTACCTGCCGCATACGGTGCTCATCGATTGCAGTGCCGATGCCGAGGTCGCCAGTCACTATCACGAATGGCTGGCGGCCGGCATTCACATCGTGACGCCGAACAAGAAAGCCAACAGCGGCTCGCTGGCCTATTATGAGAGCCTGAAGGCGGCTCGCCGCGCCAGCGGCGCGCACTATCTGTACGAGACCACGGTTGGCGCAGGACTTCCGGTCATCCAGACGCTGCGCGATCTGCGCGAGACCGGTGATGAGATCACCAGCATCGAAGGGATCTTTTCCGGAACGCTGGCGTATCTGTTCAACGTCTACGATGGTACTCAGCCGTTCTCGTCGATCGTGCGCGAGGCCAAGCAGCGCGGCTACACCGAACCGGATCCACGCGATGATCTGTCCGGCACCGATGTTGCGCGCAAGCTCATCATCCTCGGGCGTGAGATGGGCCTGAAACTCGAACTGCGCGATGTCCAGGTCGCAAGTCTGGTGCCCTCCGACCTGGTCAGCGGCAGCAGTGAGGACTTTCTGAGCGGACTGCCGCGCCACGACGCAGTGATGAAGCGTCAGTACGAGGGTGCGCGTTCGCGCGACCGCGTGCTGCGCTACATCGGGGCGCTGTCGGCCAACGGCACAGCGACGGTCGGCCTGGTCGAGCTCGATGAAAGACATCCGTTCGCCAATATCGCGCTGACCGACAATGTCGTGCGTTACCAGACCGCGCGCTATTGCAACAATCCGCTGATCGTGCAGGGGCCGGGTGCCGGCCCGGAAGTCACGGCCGGGGGTGTGTTCGCCGATCTGCTGCGTCTGGCCACCTACCTGGGAGCGCGCCTGTGACGCGGGCACAGGCCACCGCGTTCGCGCCGGCCTCGGTCGGCAACGTTTCGATCGGCTTCGACATCCTTGGCTTTTCGGTCGATGCGCTCGGGGATTGTGCGACCGTTCGACGCACCGATTCCCCCGGGGTCACGATCAGGGCGATCCGCGGTGTGGTGCAGGACCTGCCGATGGAAGCCGCGAAGAACACTGCCGGGCGCGCCATCATCGCCATGCACTCGGCGCTC
>DATMRM010000273.1:0-3855 GCA_035566155.1 Steroidobacteraceae bacterium
TACTCGAGTTCTCGCAGCCCGTGGTCCCGGTGCTGGCCCGTCTGTACGATGCGTATTCCTTCAACGTGCTCCCGTGGCTCGGAAAGGCCGTCACCGGCGATGCCGACAGCTACCGCTATCTCGCCGAATCCATCCGCCGTCATCCCGACCAGGAAACGCTACTGCGGCTGATGCGAACCGCAGGCTTCGAAGATTGCCGCTACCACAATCTGATGGCGGGCATCGTTGCCGTCCATCGCGGCTATCGCTATTGAGTATGAGCAGCGTCGCTGACATCGCCATCGAGCGTCTGCTCGGGCACGCGGTTGCACGGGCGCGGTCGGATTCACCGCGCGCGGTCGCGCTGATGGCTGAGCTTGCCGGGCGCAAGCTCCGGGTACAGGTGCTGGGCACGCCGCTCGCGCTACGGTTGGAATGCGATGGACAGGCATTGCATCTGTGTCCGGACCAGCACACTGACGCCGCGATCGTCGGTGCTCCGCTGTCATTGCTCGCACTCGCGGGCGAGGATCCGCAGGCCGTCATCACTCGGGGCGACGTCACGATCGGCGGCGACGCGCAGATCGCGCAGGGGTTCCGCGAGCTGGGCATGCTGCTGCGACCGGATCTGGAAGCCGGCCTGTCGCAGCTGTTCGGTCGCAGCGGGGCGCATGTGGCGATGCAGGGGTTGCGTGTTGCGGGCGACTGGGCGCGTGCCACCGCGTGGACCGCCACTCAGAACGTCGCCGAATATCTCGCGCATGAGCGCGGCGATCTGGTATCACGCGCCGAAGCGGAACACTTCCTGCGTGGCGTGGAGCAGCTGCGCGAACAGGTGGATCGGCTCGATGCCCGCCTGAGTCATCTGGAAGGTCATACGAAGAACTGATGCGTCTGCGCGCTCTCGCCCGCCTGATTGAGATCCAGCGTGTGCTCGTGCGCCATCGGCTGGATGACTTCGTTCGCGCGACGCATCTTTATCGGCCGCTGCGGTTCGTCTTCTTCATCTCCCCGTGGACCTGGTTTCAGCGTCGTTCTGGACTGCCAGCGGCGGCACGACTGCGCCTGGCGCTGGAAGAGCTCGGTCCGATATTCGTCAAGTTCGGTCAGGCATTGTCAACGCGTCGCGATCTGCTGCCCGACGACATCGCCGATGAGCTGGCGAAACTGCAGGATCGGGTACCGCCCTTTCCGGGCGCCATCGCGCGGGCAATGATCGAACAGTCCTACGGAGTACCGTTGCACACCCGCTTGCAGTCGTTCGACGAGGCGCCGCTGGCCGCCGCCTCGATCGCCCAGGTGCACGCCGCGCAGCTGCCGGACGGACGCGAAGTGATCGTCAAAGTGCTGCGTCCCGGAATGCAGTCGACGATCGCGCTGGACATTGAAGTGCTGTACACGATCGCCGGCCTGGCACAGCGCTGGTGGACCGAAAGCCGACGTCTCAAACCACTGGAGATCGTGCGCGAGTACGAAAAGACGATCCTCGATGAACTCGATCTGCTGCGCGAGGCCGCCAATGCCTCGCAGCTCAAGCGCAATTTCGCCGGCTCAAACCTGTTGTACGTACCCGAGATCCACTGGGATCATTGCCGCAAGGATGTGCTGGTCATGGAGCGCATCCGCGGCATTCCGATCGGGGAACTCGAGCGCCTGCGGGAGGCCGGCACCGATTTTCGCCGGCTTGCAGAAAACGGCGTGGAGATCTTTTTCACGCAGGTGTTCCGTCACAACTTCTTTCATGCCGACATGCACCCGGGCAACATCTTCGTGCTGCTCGATGATCCGAAGCAGCCGCGCTATGCGGCCGTCGACTTCGGCATCGTCGGCACGCTCGACCTGCGCGATCAGCGTTACCTGGCGGAGAATTTCCTGGCGGTGTTCGATCGCGACTACCGGCGCGTCGCGACACTGCATGTGCAGTCAGGCTGGGTGCCGCCCGACACGCGCATCGATGAAATGGAATCGGCCATCCGCACGATCTGTGAGCCGATCTTCGACCGCCCGCTCAAGGAGATCTACTTCGGAGCGGTGCTGCTGCGCCTGTTCGAGGCACTACGCCGTTTCAACGGCCAGATTCAGCCACAGTTGCTGCTGCTACAGAAGACGCTGCTCAATGTCGAAGGACTCGGCCGCCAGCTCTATCCCGAGCTCGACATCTGGCAGACCGCCAGCCCGGTGTTGCGACGCTGGATGCGCGAGCGCCTGAGCGCGCGCAATGTGCTGCGCGAGCTGCGTCGCGGTCTGCCCGATGTGCTGGAGGTCCTGAGAGTCCTGCCGCCGCTCAGCAAGCGCACGCTGGAGCAATTCCAGGACGGCCAGTTGATCTTTCCGGTGGACAGCAGCGCCGTGGACAGACTGCGGGCGGAGTGGCTCGACCAGCGACGTCGCAGCGATGCCATCAGCGCCGGCGCCGTCCTGCTTCTGGGGGCGCTGCTGTGGTTCGCACTGCGCGTGGAGATGCGCTGGATCGGATTCATTCTCGCCGCTCTGGGGTTTGGTAGTTGGCTGGTTGCCTGGCGGCGCCGGCGTCGCGACTGAAACCCGCGTGCTAGACTGGCACGCAAACGATCAGGGAGAAAAGTCGTGTATCCGAACACGCCCGCCAGATTTGTGCTCGCCCTCCTGATCGCCGCCCTGGGTGTCACCGCGACGACTCGAGCGCAACAGGCAAAGCCTCAATACCCGGACTACCCGAGCGAGACGCCTTCGAAATTCGAAGCGCCCACCTACGGCCTGGATCACGAGATGCGCAACGTGATGATTGCGATGCGCGACGGCGTGAAACTGCACACGATCATTCTGGTACCCAAGGGCGCCAAACATGTCGGAATACTGCTGACGCGCACGCCCTACGAAGCCAAGCACCTCGCGGCCAACCAGCACAGCGTGCACCTGGGGCCCCGCCTATGGGGCTATGACAACGCCACCGAGACGATTGTCGAGGGCGGCTACATCCGTGTGATTCAGGACATCCGCGGCAAATACCTCAGTGAGGGCGACTATGTCATGAATCGCCCGCCAGCCCGCGGGCCAATCAATCCGACGCCGGTGGATGAAACCACCGACACCTACGACACGATCGACTGGCTGGTGAAGAACGTGCCGGAGTCCAATGGTCGCATCGGTATCCTGGGAA
This sequence comes from Steroidobacteraceae bacterium, assembly GCA_035566155.1. Lineage (GTDB taxonomy): Bacteria > Pseudomonadota > Gammaproteobacteria > Steroidobacterales > Steroidobacteraceae > FEN-1191. Next base: position 3,119 of record DATMRM010000273.1, read on the forward strand.
TCTCGTACGACGGCTTCCTGGCAGCGATGCCGCTCGTCAACCCCCATCCCGCACTGAAGGTCGCGGTACCGATGAATCCGATGGTGGACGGCTGGCGTGGTGATGACTGGTTCCACAACGGCGCGTTCCGCCAGCAGAACATTCCCTACATCTATGAGCAGACCGCGACGCGCGCCAACGATGAGCTGTGGCAGTCGAGCAATTTCGACGACTACGACATGTATATGCGCGCGGTGTCGGCGGGTGAGCTGGGCAAAGAGCGCGGCATGAACCAGATCGGATTCTGGAACAAGCTGACGGACCATCCAGCGTACGACCGTTTCTGGAGCGAGCAGGCGGTCGACAAGATCCTGGCGAAGCAGCCGCTCACCGTCCCGACGATGCTGGTGGCCGGCCTGTGGGATCAGGAAGACATCTACGGCGCGTTGGCGGCCTATAAGGCGCTGCTGGCCAATCCGGCCAACCGCGACAATCTGTTCTACGTGCTGGGCCCCTGGTATCACGGACAGGAGATCGAAGAGGCCAGCGCGCTCGGCGCGATCAAGTGGGGCAGCGACACCGGCCTGTATTTTCGCCGCGAGATTCTGGCACCCTTCCTGGCGCACTATCTGAACGATGACGCACCGGCCATGCACGTCGCGCCGGTGACCGCGTTCGAAACCGGCAGCAATCATTGGCAGCAACTGCAGACCTGGCCCTCCGGCTGCCCCAGAGGCTGCGAATGGAAGGCCACACCA
>DATMRM010000274.1:0-2514 GCA_035566155.1 Steroidobacteraceae bacterium
ATCGCTGTTGCGCCGGCTGTGCGTCTGAACCCGGAGGCGTCGCGCATCCGCCGATCAACGCGCCCACCAGAATCGGGGTCAGACGGCATTTCATCTCCGCGATCCTCATGGCTGCTGTCTGGTCGCCCCACCGTACCTGGCGAGGAACTGGGCGTGCATGGGCATGGCCTCCACGCAGCTCGCGATGACATTGCGAACGCCGACGACGAGTTCGTTCAGCTCCCGCTCGGGGATCAGATCGACGGCCGGATGATAATTGCGTGGCAGGATGTGCTGCCCGAGCATGACCTGCACCCAGCTCGTGATGGCGAACATTTCCTCGGCATCGCGGAAGAAGCGCCCACTGTCGCGGAACAGGCGGATGTTGTCGGCCAGCTGCGCCGGAATCTCCATGCTGCTGCAGTACTGCCAGAACGGCGAGTCGCGCCGCTCGGTCGCGAAGTAGTGCAGGATCAGAAAGTCGCGGATCCGCTCGCACTCGAACGCCGCCTGCTTGTTGTAACGCTCGATCAGCACCGGACTGAAGCTGCGGTCCGGCATCAGGTTGATGAGCCTCGCGATACCGGACTGGATCATGTAGATGCTGGTCGACTCGAGCGGCTCCATGAAACCGCTCGCGAGCCCGACCGCCACGCAGTTGCGGTTCCAGAACTTCCTGCGCATGCCGGTCGTAAACCTGAGTTTCCGCGGCTCGGCCAGCGCGCGCCCGTCGAGATTGCTCATCAGGGTGTCCGCTGCCTCATCGTCCTTGATGTAGGCGCTCGAGTATACGTAGCCGTTGCCGGTGCGGTGCTGCAGCGGGATGCGCCATTGCCAGCCGGCCGCGCGCGCGGTGGAGCGCGTGTACGGCGTGGGGGGACCCACGTTCTCGCATGGCACCGCCATGGCGCGATCGCAGGGCAGCCAGTGAGTCCAGTCCTCGTAGCCGGTGTGCAGGGCCTGCTCGATCAGCAACCCCCGAAAGCCCGAGCAGTCGATGAAGAGATCAGCGCTCACCTGCTCACCGCCCTCCAGCACCACCGCTTCGATGAAGCCGTCGGTGCTGCGCAGCCGCACATCCACGACCTTCCCTTCGGTGCGCCGCACGCCGCGCGCTTCGGCGTAGCGGCGCAGATACAGGGCATAGAGACCCGCGTCGAAGTGATAGGCATAGGTAATGTTCGCAAGCGGCGAGCTCGCCGGCACGTCCTGCGCGGATGACATGAATTTCCCGAGCGGGGCGGCGGCGGTGTTGAGCGAGTAGGCGCCGATGTCGGTGGCCTGGCCAGCGAGGAACTGCTTCAGCCAGTACTGGTGAAACGGCAGCAGCCCGTAATCATGGCCGATGGTGCCGAAGCCGTGGATGTAGCGATCGCCGGCACGGCCCCAGTCGACGAACTGGATGCCGAGCTTGAAAGTGCCGCGCACCTCGCGGATGAACTCGACCTCATCGATCTCCAGAACGCTGTTGAAGAGCTTCAGGTGCGGTACGGTGGCTTCGCCCACGCCGACGGTGCCGATCTCCTCGGATTCGATGAGGCGAATGGAGCACTCGCGCCCCAGCACCTTGGCGAGCGCGGCGGCCGCCATCCATCCTGCGGTGCCGCCGCCGACGATGAGGATGCTGCGGAGGCGACGATCCTGCATGAGGTCTCAGAAGCGCACCCTCGGCGGAGTTCGCATCGCGAACTCCGCCGGGCACGCGCACTTTAGAACTTGTAGCCCACCGTCAGGCGCAGCGTTTGCGGTGCGCCTAGGACGTTGCCAGTGGTGTTGTATTTTACCGGATGGGGGTTCGCCACCCCGTTCGAGCCATAATTAGTGATGATGTCCTTATAGTTAGCCGAGTTCAGCGCGTTGATCAGATCCACGCGCACATACCCAGTCTGTTCCCGGTAGACCATGAAGTTCTTGGTCACCTGCAGATCGAGGGAACTGAAGCCCACGCCGTCCAACGGCGTCACGGAAATAGGCGTGCAACTGCTGCCCGTGGGGTAGAACGTGCCGGGCTTTAGAATCCCGCAGGCAAGGTCGGTAAAAGGAAGCGGCGATGCCACTGTCAGCTTGCCGCCGAAGATCAGTTCCCAGGGACCGCGTAAGGATCCCGTAGCCACCAAGCGATGCCTGGCCGCCGCGTTCGAAGTGATCCAGGGGTATTGCTTGACGGTCTCCTCGTCGAACGCGCAGCAATCGTCGATGTGGATGTGGTTCTGCTTCGCGTCGGTGAAGGTGTAAGCGAACGTGGTCCCCCAGCCGGATTCCTCGGTGTAGGGTTTTTCGGCCGACAGCAATACCTCGGTGGCTTTGCGCTCGAAGCCGCTGCCGCCCAGGATCAGCGAACCGAAGCCGGGGATGCCATTGCCCCAGGGTTGACCGCCGTTCATCCAGAACGAGCCATTGGGAAACCGGTTACCCAGAGTCAAGGCAAAGCCGTCATAGCTCAATACCCGCGACACCGTCGCGCTGGTGTTCCAGTCCCCCACCCTGTTGCGCATGCCGATGCTGAACTGATCCGAGTACGGCGGCTTCAGGTGA
>DATMRM010000275.1:0-7124 GCA_035566155.1 Steroidobacteraceae bacterium
TCGAGCTTTCTAGTTTTCAACTCGAGACCACCGAGTCACTCGCGCTCGCCGCCGCAACGGTGCTCAACGTCACGCCGGATCATCTGGATCGCTATCCCGACGTGCGCAGCTACGCCGCCGCCAAGGCGCGCATTTTCCGGCACTGCGAGGTCGCGATCATCAATCTGGATGATCCGTTGGTCGCGGCGATGGTCGATCGCGGTCGGCGCCGCCTGAGCTTCTCGTTACGCGCCGATGTGGGCGCGGACTTCGCGCTGCGCCGCGCGGACGACGGCCAGTGGTGGCTGGCGCGCGCCGGTGAGAAGCTGCTGGCGCTATCGCAGATGAAGATCAACGGACTGCACAACGCCGCCAACGCCCTCGCGGCCCTGGCGCTCGGTGAGGCCGTGGGGCTCACGCGCGCAGCCTGCGTGCAGGCACTGAGCGAATTCAGCGGATTGCCGCATCGCGCGCAGTGGGTCGGCGAGATTGGCGGTGTGCGCTATATCAATGACTCCAAGGGGACCAATGTCGGCGCGACGATCGCAGCCGTGGACGGCATGACAGGTCCGCTGATCGTGATCGCCGGGGGCGACGGCAAGGGTCAGGACTTTGCACCACTTCGTGCGGCCTTCGCCGGCAAGGTGCGCGCGGTGGTGCTCATCGGCCGCGCCGCGGGCGCCCTCCAGAGCGTACTGGAAGCTGTTACCGAGACGCATCTGGCAGGCACGCTTGATGAAGCCGTGGACGTGGCCGCATACCTGGCGCATCCGGGTGACACAGTACTGCTGTCGCCGGCCTGCGCGAGCCTGGACATGTTCCGTGACTATGCGCATCGCGGCAGCGTGTTCACCGCTGCTGTGCAGAGGCGTTCAGCGTGAGCAGCGCCGTTGAAACCATGACCCGATCCGAGCGCTCGCAACTCGGGCTCGCGATCGACGGGCCCACGCTGATGCTGACGCTGGCGCTGCTGCTGCTGGGGTTGACGATGGTGACCTCGGCCTCGATAACCATCGCCGGGCGCGATGGCATGCCGTTCGCGTTCCTTGAGCGACAGCTCCTGCTGGTGCTGATCGGCGGCGTCGCTGCGATGTTGACCTTCGCGATACCGACGCAGACGCTCGAGCGCTTCGCGTTGCCGCTGTTGCTGGTCGCGCTGGCGCTGCTGTTTGTGGTGTTGATACCGGGGTTGGGCCACACCGTGAATGGCAGTCGTCGCTGGCTGCACATTGGCGCACTCAACTTCCAGGTCTCGGAAGCCGCACGTGTGCTGGCACTCATCTATATCGCCAGCTATGCGGTTCGTTACGAGGAAGATCTTCGCAGTGGGTTGTCCGGCGTGATCCGTCCGCTCGGTCTGCTCGCGGCGATTGCGTTCCTGCTGCTGCTCGAGCCGGATTTCGGTGCCGGCTGCGTGCTGTTTCTGACCGGGTTCGGCCTGCTGTTCCTGGCCGGTGCGCAGTGGCGCTGGATTCTGGCGACCGTCCTGTTCGCCGGCAGCGCGATGTGGCTGCTGGTGCGCTTCTCTCCTTATCGATTGCAGCGCCTGCTGACCTTCATGGATCCGTGGGCCGATCCTTATCACAGTGGTTTCCAGCTCACGCAATCGCTGATCGCAATCGGTCGCGGCGGCCTGTTTGGCGTGGGACTGGGCGCCAGCGTACAAAAGCTATTTTATCTGCCTGAGGCGCACACCGATTTCCTGTTTGCGGTGCTGGCCGAGGAGCTCGGTCTGGCGGGCGTCGCACTGACGCTGGGCCTGTTTCTGGGGCTGGCGTGGCGAGCGCTGGTCATCGCGCGCCGCGCGCACGATGCGGGCCTGAAGTTTCAGTCGTATCTGGCCGCCGGGTTCGGACTTTGGCTCGGCATTCAGGCGTTCATCAATGTCGGCGTCAACATGGGGGTGTTGCCGACCAAGGGACTGACGCTGCCCTTCATGAGCTACGGACGCAGCAGCCTGATTGTGACCCTGGCCTGGCTCGGAATTGTGTTGCGTGTGCACCATGAGACCGTGCACGGCAAACGGCGCTCTGGCCGAGCGGAGCGAGCATGAGCACCGCGCTCAAGCCCTCACGGCTGGCCTTGATTATGGCAGGCGGCACCGGTGGACACGTGTTTCCGGCGCTGGCGCTGGCGCGTGAATTGCGTGCGCGCTCGTGGCAGGTCGTGTGGCTGGGTACGCGCCGCGGTCTGGAAGCGCGTCTGGTGCCCCCGGAACAGATTCCGCTCGAATGGCTCACGGTCAGCGGACTGCGAGGCAAGGGTGTACTGGTGTGGCTGACCGCGCCGCTGAAGCTGATGCGCGCGCTGGCACAGGCGCTCGCGGTGATCCGTCGCAGACGTCCGGCGCTGGTAGTCGGACTCGGCGGATTCGTTGCGGGTCCGGGAGGACTGGCCGCGTGGTTGCTGCGCAAGCCGCTGCTGATTCATGAGCAGAATGCGGTCGCAGGCTTCACCAACCGCTGCCTGTCGCATCTCGCACGGCGCGTGCTCGAAGCCTTTCCTGGCAGTTTCGGCGCTGGCGTCAAGGCGCAGGCCGTGGGTAACCCGGTACGTCGGGAGATCACGCAATTGCCGCCGCCGTCGCAGCGCTTCGCTGGCCGGCAGGGCGCGATCCGCGTGCTCGTGGTCGGTGGCAGTCAGGGCGCGGCCAAACTCAATTCGATCGTACCGTTTGCGCTGGCACGCACGCGCGCGGCCGTCGCGCTGGAAGTGCTGCATCAGTCCGGCGAGCGCTGGATCGAGGCGGCGCGCGATAGCTATGCCAAGGCAGGGGTCAGTGCACGCCTGCAACCCTTCATCGAAGACATGGCAGAGGCCTACGGCTGGGCGGATCTGGTGGTCTGCCGCTCCGGCGCGCTGACCGTGTCAGAGCTCGCCGCAGCCGGCGTCGGATCGGTGCTGGTGCCGTTTGCAGCCGCCACCGACGATCATCAAACCTGCAACGCCTCGTATCTGGTGACTGCCGGGGCGGCGGTGATGATTGCCGAGCGCGAGTTGGACGTCGAGCGGCTGGCGTGTGAGCTCGAGCGGCTATGCGCCGATCGCAGCACGTTATCGGTGATGGCCGATCGGGCGCGCTCGCTGGCGAGCCCGCGCGCCGCCGAGCAACTGGCCGACGCCTGCGTCGAACTGGCCGGAGGTGTGGCATGAGCGCGCACATGAACCCGCAGGGCATGGCACGAGCGCGGATGCGCCGCATCGATACGATTCATTTCATTGGCATTGGCGGCAGCGGCATGGGGGGCATCGCCGAAGTGCTGCTCAATCTGGGCTACCGCGTGCAGGGCTCGGATCTGAAGGTGAATGCGGTGATTGAACATCTGCGCGCGCTGGGCGCGAACGTCGCAATTGGTCACCGCGCCGAGAATGTCGAGCGCGCCGATGTCGTAGTGGTCTCGAGCGCCGTCTCGCGCGACAACCCGGAGATTGCGGTCGCGCTGTCGCGCCGAATTCCGGTAGTGCCGCGCGCGGAGATGCTGGGCGAGCTGATGCGTTTTCGCGAGTCGATTGCGGTCGCCGGCACGCACGGCAAGACCACGACGACCAGCCTCATTGCCAGTGTCCTGGCCGAAGGCGGTGAGGACCCGACCTTCGTGATTGGCGGGCGACTCAACAGCAGCGGCAGCAACGCGCGGCTGGGCGACGGTCGCTATCTGGTGGCCGAGGCTGATGAGAGCGATGCCTCGTTCATGCATCTGCAGCCGGTGATCGCGGTGGTCACCAACATCGATAACGATCATCTCGGCACTCACGGCGGCGACTTCAACAAGCTCAGGCACAGCTTCGTCGAGTTCTTGCACAACCTGCCGTTTTACGGGCTGGCGGTACTGTGCGGTGACGATCCGAACGTACAGAGCATTCTCGGCCAGGTAGGGCGCTCGATCGTAACCTACGGTCTGAACGAAGGCGCGGACGTGCGCGCCACTCGCCTCGAGCGCGATCGCAACGGCACTCGATTTGACGTGGAGATGTCCGGGCGTGTGCGGCCGCTGTCGGTGCTGCTCAACCTTCCCGGCGAACACAGCGTGCGCAACGCCCTGGCGGCGATCGTGGTGGCCAATGAGCTCGGGGTTGCTGACGGCGCGATCTGTCGCGCACTCGCCAGCTTTCAGGGAATTGATCGGCGCATGCAGTACCTGGGCGATGCCAAGGTCGCCGGCGGCAGCGTCAGCATCGTCGATGACTACGGGCACCACCCGACCGAAATCGCGGCGACGATCGAGGCGTTGCGTCAGGCATGGCCGGGGCGGCGGCTGGTGCTGGTGTTCCAGCCGCACCGATATACCCGAACGCGGGATCTGCTCGACGACTTCGCCAAGGTGTTGTCGGACATGGAAGTGCTGATTGTGACCGAGGTGTATCCGGCCGGCGAAGCGCCGATCAAAGGCGCCGACGGCCGTGCGATCTGTCGCGCGGTGCGCGGTCGCGGCAAGGTGGAGCCGATCTTCGTGGAGAAAGTCGAACAGATCGATGAGGCGCTGCGCGACGTCGTACAGGCAGGAGACGTGGTTGTGACCATGGGTGCGGGACACATTGGTGCCATCGCGCACGAGTTACCCGCGAAGCTGTCGGCTGGAGGGAGTCAATGAAGTTCAGGATTACCGGTGACTTCAACGGTCGAGTGCGCTACGACGAGCCCATGTCCACACACACCTCGTGGCACGCCGGCGGGCCCGCCGACGTGTTCTTCACCCCGCGTGACGCCGACGATGTGTCAAGTTTTCTGCGAATGCTGCCCGCTGAGGTCCCGGTGTATTGGGTGGGTCTGGGCAGCAACCTGCTGGTGCGAGACGGTGGCGTACGCGGCGTGATCGTGTCCACGCCCGGAGCATTCACCCGCATTGAGCGACGCTCGCAGACCCGCATCTACGTCGAGGCCAGCGTGCCGTGTGCGCGCGTGGCGCGTTCCTGTCAGAACTGGGGACTGTCGCAAAGCGAGTTTCTGGGAGGCATTCCGGGCACCCTCGGTGGGGCCCTGGCCATGAATGCCGGCTCTTTCGGCGATGAGACCTGGCGGCATGTCAATGCGATCGAGAGCATCGATCGGCGTGGCACGCGCCGGAGGCGACGACGCGATGAATTCAAAGTCGGCTATCGCTCGGTCGAATGGCCGGTGAGCGAGCTGCAGGAATGGTTCTTGTCGGCCGACCTGCAGTTCGAGCCGCGCGCTCCGGCCCAGACCCCGACGGTGCAGTCGCTATTGCAGCGGCGGCGCGAGACGCAGCCCACGGGCGACTGGAGCTGCGGTTCGGTGTTCAAGAATCCGCCGGGCGATCACGCAGCGCGCCTGATCGAGGCCGCAGGGCTCAAGGGCTATCGCATCGGTGATGCGGTGGTGTCCGAGAAGCATGCCAATTTCATCGTGAATGAAGGCAAAGCGCACGCCAGCGAGCTGGAAAAGCTGATCCTGCACGTGCGCGACACCGTGCAGGAGCTCTATAGCATCGCGCTGGAGCCGGAAGTTCGCATCATTGGCGAGGCGCTTGCCACACCGATGAGCGTCAGCGATGCCGCCAGCAGCACCCATAGCGATGTCAACAGTCCCTCGATCAGCAACGGAGGCCGCTGCTGATGCGATTGCGCTACGACCCTCGCGCGGCCTATCGAGTAACCCAGCCTGCCGATTTCGGTCAGGTTGCGGTGCTCTATGGCGGCTCGTCGGCCGAGCGCGAAGTCTCGCTGATCAGCGGCAAGGCAGTGAGCGCAGGCCTTGTGCGGCGAGGGATCAGCGTCACCCCGTTCGATCCGGCGGAGCGTGCGCTGAGTGATTTGCAGTCGCTCAAGATCGATCGGGTGTGGATTGCGCTGCATGGTCCTGGCGGCGAGGACGGCACGCTGCAGGGGGCGCTGGAATTCTTAGGCACGCCCTACACCGGCAGCGGAGTCATGGGTTCAGCGATCGGCATGGACAAGCTGCGCAGCAAGCGCCTGGCACAGTCGCTCGGCATTCCAACCGCGGAGTTCGTCGTGCTGCACGAAGCGCGCGACCTGGACACGGCGCTCGAGCGGCTCGGGCTGCCGATGATCGTGAAACCCGGCTCGCAGGGCTCGAGTGTCGGCATGGCGCGCGTGGAAAAAGCCCAGGATTTGCCTGAGGCATGGAACAACGCGCTGCGCGTGGATCCAGTGGTGTTCGCGGAATCCTGGATTGGCGGCGGCGAATACACCGTGTCGATCCTGCAGGGACAGGCGCTGCCCTCGATTCGCATCGAGACCCCGCGCGCCTTCTACGACTACGAAGCGAAATATCTGCGCGACGACACGAAGTACCACTGCCCTTCGGGTCTGTCCGCGCAGGCTGAGCAGCATCTGGCGAAGCTGGCACTCGCCAGTTTCGAAGCGTGCGGGGCCGAAGGTTGGGGTCGTGCCGACTTCATGATGGACAAGACTGGCCGTGCGCTGCTGCTGGAGATCAACACGGTACCCGGCATGACCGATCACAGCCTGGTGCCCATGGCCGCCCGCGCCGCAGGCATCGACTTTGATGAGTTGGTCTGGCGTGTACTCGAGACCAGTCTGGTGCGCATCCCGATCGATACGCCATGAGCACACTCAACCGCAAACGCAACAGCCGCCGAGCATCGACGCGCGAGCGCCGCTCGGGTTTGGCGCTAGCGGCGCTCAACTGGGGCCGCATCGGCTTGAGCCTGTCGGCACTGGCAGTGACCGGATTGGCAGTGCTGGCGTTGGGCTGGCTGCTCGACCAGCCGATCCAGCGCGTCATCGTCAGCGGCCGACTGCAACGCGTGTCCGCGATGGATGTGGAAAAGGTAGTGCGCGCGCGCCTGGGTGGCGCCGGGCTGGTCACGGTGAATCTGGCTGCGATCAGCCGTGGACTGATACAGCTGCCCTGGGTCGAGCAGGCAGCGGTGATGCGTAGCTGGCCGCGGGGATTGAAGATCGAAATCGTCGAGCAAACCGCCGTGGCGCGCTGGAACAACGCCGGGCTGCTCAATGCCAACGGCGACCTGTTCGTCAGCGAGTCGCGCTTCATACCGCCCGAGCTGCCGACGCTTTCGGGACCCGCCGGCTCGGAGGTGGAAGTCACGCAGCGCTATGTGAGCACGCAGGAACGGCTGACGGAGATCGGTATGCGGCTGGCAGCGCTCGAACTCGATGCGCGCGGCGCCTGGAATCTGACA
>DATMRM010000276.1:0-6053 GCA_035566155.1 Steroidobacteraceae bacterium
ACTCACGTACTGGATATCAGTGGCGGCCTGCCGGCGGCAGGCATCCGGATCGAATTGCTCGAACTGAATGCCCTCACGCCCAAAGCTCTGCTCAGCACGGCCACCGGAACGGACGGCCGCTGCCCGGCCCCACTGCTGGCGGGTGCGGATTTTCGGGTAGGTCGCTACGCGCTGCGGTTTCATGTGGCCGAGTACTTCCGTAGCCGCAGCGTGGCGTTGGCCGATCCGCCTTTCATCGACGAAGCGGTCGTGCATTTCGGGATCGCGCATCCCGAACAGCACTATCACGTGCCGTTGCTCATCACGCCCTGGAGCTATTCGGTCTATCGGGGAGGATAGATGAGCGCGGCTGACACAGTGCGGTTCCTGCTCGACGGTCAGCTGGTCAATGCGCTCGATGTGCCGCCGACGATGACTGTACTTGAGTATCTGCGCGACGTGGCGCATCGCACCGGCACCAAGGAGGGCTGTGCCGAAGGTGACTGCGGTGCCTGCACCGTGGCGCTCGGTGAACTCAGCGAAGACGGCACGCGCGTTGAGTTTCGCGCCATCAACTCCTGCATCCGGCCATTGCCCAGCATCGATGGCCGCGAACTGGTCACGGTCGAGAGTCTCAGTGCGCCGGGCGCCCCATTGCATCCGGTGCAACAGGCGATGGTCGACGAGCATGCGTCACAGTGTGGCTTCTGTACGCCGGGCTTCGTGATGTCGCTGTTCGCGCTGTACCTGCGTACGGCGGCTCCCACGCGCGAACAGGTGCTCGAGGCACTAGCGGGCAATCTGTGTCGCTGCACCGGCTATCGTCCGATCATCGATGCCGCATGCCGCATGGGCGATTATCCGCCGCCGCCGAATTGGTCACGGGAATCGCAGCACAGTGCGCAGCGCTGTCAGTGGCTGCGCGAGCTTCGCCGGGAGCGTGCCTTGCAGTTTCCGGGCTGGTACTCGCCGCGCAGCATCGATGAACTGGCTGCGGCGCTGCACGCTCAGCCGCAGGCCCTGGTGCTCGCCGGCGCGACCGATGTCGGGCTTTGGATCACCAAGCAGCTGCGCGAGCTGCCGGCGATCATCTATGTCGGTGAGGTCGCCGAGCTGAAGCAGATACGCCGCGGCGCAGACGCTCTGAGGATCGCTGCCGCGGTCTCGCTGACGGATGCCTGGGATGCGATCACGTGCGACTGGCCGCAACTTCGTGAATTGGCGCAGCGCTTCGGTTCACCACCGGTGCGCAACGCCGGCACGCTGTGCGGCAATCTGGCCAATGGGTCACCGATCGGTGATTCGATGCCGGTACTGATCGCGCTCGGGGCGACGCTGGAATTGCGCAGCGTCCGCGGTACGCGTCAGCTGCCGCTCGAACAGTTCTACCTGGGCTACCAGCGCCGCGACCTGCAGCCGGGCGAATTCGTGAGCGCAGTGACAATCCCTGCGCCTCAGCAAGATGTGCAGCTCGCGAGCTACAAGATCTCCAAGCGATTCGAGCAGGACATTTCCGCCGTGTGTGCCGCGTTCGCCGTGCGCGTGCGTTCCGGTCACGTCACTGCGGCCAGGATCGCCTTTGGAGGCATGGCCGCCGTACCCAGTCGGGCCCCGGCGACCGAGCAGCGGCTGCTGGGCGCGCCCTGGAGTGAACAGAGCATCGAGGCCGCGGTCAGCGCGCTGGCCCAGGACTTCCGGCCCTTGAGCGATATGCGCGCCAGTGAGCACTATCGGTTGCAAGCCGCGGCCAATCTGCTGCGCCGCTTCTTTCTCGAGTCGGGCGGCTCGACGATCGCGCTGCGGACGGCCGATGCGGCCGCCGCGATGAGCTGACGTCATGGTTGCGCAGAACATCGAGATCGAACCGAGCAGCCGTGCGTCGCCGCGCCACGACAGCGCGCATCTGCACGTCAGTGGCCGCGCGCTGTACGCCGATGACATTGCGCTGCCGGCGAACGCATTGCATGCCGCGTTCGGCATGAGCAGCATCGCGCACGGCCGGATTCGGAAAATGGACTTTGCTCCGTTGCGGCAGATGTCCGCCGTCGCGGCGATCGCGGTCGCCTCTGACGTACCCGGGGACAACAACTACGGCAGCGTGCTGCACGATGACCCGATCTTCGCGGACGGGCAGGTGCAATATGCCGGTCAGCCGCTGTTCGCTGTCGCCGCAACGTCCTATAACGCGGCGCGCAAAGCCGCGCGCGCCGCGATCATCGACTACGAGCCGCTGCCAGCCATTCTGGATGTGCGCGCCGCGTTGGCTGCGCAAAGCTATGTACTGCCGACGGAGCGGCTGCTGCGCGGCCAGCCGCACGAGATGCTTGGCACGGCGCCTCGTCGGCTGTCCGGCACGGTTCGAATCGGCGGTCAGGATCACTTTTATCTCGAGGGACAGATTGCGATTGCCACACCGCAGGAAGACGGTGCGATGCTGGTACACAGTTCCACACAACATCCGTCCGAGGTTCAGCAGATCGTGGCGCGCGCGCTCGGGCGGCGTTCGCATGATGTGACGGTCCAGTGCCGCCGCATGGGCGGCGGATTCGGCGGCAAGGAAACGCAGCCGGCTCTGATCGCTGCGGCTGCGGCGGTGATGGCGGCCAAAACGCAGCGCGCCGTCAAACTGCGGCTCGATCGCGACACCGATATGCTGATGACCGGTAAACGCCACGACTTCATCGCTGACTATGAAGTGGGATTCGATGACCAGGGCCGCATCCTCGCACTGAGCGTGATGCTCGCCTCGCGGTGCGGCTATTCGGCCGATCTGTCCGGGCCGGTCAACGATCGCGCCATGATGCATCTGGACAACGCTTACTATCTCGAGCACATCGAGATCATCTCGCATCGTTGCAAGACGCACACCGTTTCGAATACGGCGTTTCGAGGCTTCGGCGGTCCGCAGGGCATGCTGGTGATCGAGCAGATCCTGGACGACATCGCGCGCACATTGCACCTGGATCCGTTGAGCGTGCGGCGCTGCAATTTCTATGGGATCGGTCAGCGTAACGTGACGCCGTATGGCCAGACGGTGGACGACAACCTCGTTCACACCCTGGTCGATCGTGTCGCCGCCAGTGCGCAGTACGCGCTCCGCCGCGGCAGCCTTGCCGCTTGGAACACGGCCAATCCGATCATCAAGCGCGGCATCGCGCTGACGCCGGTAAAATTCGGCATTTCGTTCACGTCCACGATATTCAATCAGGCCGGCGCACTGGTGCATGTCTACAGCGATGGCACTGTGCTGTTGAATCACGGCGGTGCGGAGATGGGCCAGGGACTCTTCATCAAGGTGGCGCAGGTGGTGGCCTCCGAACTGGGCGTGCCGTTGTCGGCGGTGCGGTCATCGGCCACGGACACCTCGAAAATCCCCAACACATCGGCCACCGCGGCCTCATCCGGCTCGGATCTCAACGGCAAGGCCGCGCAAGCCGCGGCACAGACGATCCGTCAGCGCCTGGTGCAGTTCGCGTGCGATACCTATGGGGTGCAAGCCGAAGAGCTGCACTTCCATGACGGCCGTGTGGATGTCGGGAGCCGACAACTGACGTTCGCGGAACTGGTGACACAGGCTTACCGCGCACGCGTCTCGCTGTCGTCGACCGGCTTCTACCGAACACCGAAGATCCAATGGGACAAGAGCGCGATGCGGGGCCGGCCGTTCTTCTATTTCGCGTACGGCGCGGCGGTCAGTGAAGTGGCGATTGATACACTCAGCGGCGAAACCCAACTGCTGCGGGTGGACATCCTGCACGATGTCGGCCGCTCGCTGAACAGCGCGATCGACCTGGGGCAGATCGAAGGCGGGTTTCTGCAGGGCACCGGCTGGCTCACCAGTGAGGAGTTGTGGTGGAACGCAAGCGGTGAACTGCAGACGCATGCGCCGTCGACCTACAAGATTCCGACCGCGCGCGACTGGCCGGCTTGTGCAACGGTGCGATTGCTCGAGGATGCACCCAATCGCGAGGAGACGATCTACCGCTCCAAAGCGGTAGGCGAGCCGCCGCTGATGCTGGCGATCTCGGTGCTGCACGCGATCCGGGATGCGGTGGCAAGCTGCGCGGGGCAACCTACCAGGGTGCACCTGGATGCGCCAGCAACCCCGGAGGCGGTGCTGCGAGCGGTGGCGGCGGTCAGAGGGATCGCGCGATGAGCGCGCTGACTGGAGGAATACCTTGCGCGTCGGTGCCGGAAACGGCAGGCGAGCAGTGGCTGCAGCCGCTGCGCGACTGGCCGCATCAGGCGCTGCGCATGCTGCAGAGCGAGCCCGCGGTGGTGCGCATCGTGATGGCAACGGTGCAGGGTTCGGCACCGCGCGAAGCCGGCGTATGCATGCTGGTGGGGCAGGCGCTGGTGCACGGCACGGTGGGTGGAGGACAGCTGGAGTGGCAGGCGCTCAGTACCGCCCGCTTGATGCTGGGCGCCGAGCGGCCGTCGGCGCGCATACATCGGTTCGTACTCGGCGGCGACATCGGGCAGTGCTGCGGTGGTGTCGTGGAACTGTGGATTGAACGTTACACGGCCGACGACGCGCCGCTTCTGGAACGCGCGCGCGCGAGCACCGAGCGCGGAGCGGCGCTGATGCGCAGCGAACTGTCATCCGACGGGATCGAGCGGCAGGTGGTGTGCGATCTGGGATCGGGCGAGGAGTCCGACCGGATGCTGCGCAGCGTGCGTGAGCGCGCACCGCCTCGCCTGCGGCGCACCGCGCTGGGTGCCGAGTTGCTCGAACGGCTCGACAATCCGCTGTTGCCGGTCTGGCTGTACGGCGCAGGGCACGTCGGACAGGCCTTGGCCCGTGCGCTCATGCCGCTGCCGCTGCGACTGACCTGGATCGATTCACGCGAGGACCTGCTTCCAAAGCAGGTACCGGATACAGTGCAGTGCGTACACACGCTGCAACCGCTGGAGAGCGTCGCTAGCGCGCCTGCGGGCGCGCGCTTTCTGGTGATGACGCACAGCCATTCGCTCGACTATTCGCTGTGCCGGGCGATTCTGACGCGGGCGGATTTCGCCTGGATCGGACTGATCGGCTCGAACAGCAAATCCGCGCGTTTTCGATCGCGGCTGGCACGCCATGGTGTGGACGAGTCGCTGATCGCGCGTCTGGTATGCCCGATCGGTGTCCGGGGGATCGACAGCAAGTGGCCGGCTGCGATCGCGATCGCCGTCGCGGCGCAGCTTCTGCAGGGCATCAGCGCCGATGCGATCGATGAACGGATCGAGGCGCCGCCGCAGGCCGCCGCTGGCTCTTGCGGCCATGGCAGCTGCGAAGACTGTCATCCGTCCGATAAGCCTGTCAGATAACGCACCGTGCTGAGCTACCTGCTGGACTGGCTCGGACTGCTGGTGCGCTGGCTGCACATCGTTGCCGGCATCGCCTGGATCGGCGCGTCGTTCTATTTCGTCTGGCTCGACAATCATCTGCAACCCCTGCGCGAGGACGGGCCAGTCGATCCGAATGTAGCCGGCGAACTCTGGGCGGTGCACGGCGGGGGTTTCTATCGTTCGCAGAAGTACCGCGTCGCGCCGGCGCAGCTGCCATCGACCCTGCACTGGTTCTACTGGGAGGCCTACACCACATGGTGGTCGGGCTTCGTGCTGCTGTGTCTGCTGTATTTTTTTCGCGCCGAGGCGTACCTCATCGATCCGGGGGTCGTGGCGCTGTCCAAGCCGGTCGCGATCGGCATCGCGCTCGCGGTGCTGGTCGGCAGTTGGCTGCTGTACGATCTGTTGTGCCGCTCACCACTGTCGCGTCACAGCGTTGCGCTGAGTTCGGCGCTGGGCATTGTGTTCAGCGCGATGGCGTGGGGACTGTGCCATGTGTTCAGCGGTCGCGGCGCTTACATGATCTTCGGGACCTCGATCGGCACCCTCATGGTGGCCAATGTCGCGATGGTGATCATCCCGGGTCAGCGCGAGCTGGTGCGAGCCAGGCAGCAGGCACGCGAGGTTGACCCCGCGCCCGGTATGCGTGGCAAACAGCGCTCGCTCCACAACACCTATTTCACGCTGCCGGTGCTGTTCGTGATGATCAGCAACCACTATCCGATGACCTACAGCCATCCGCA
>DATMRM010000277.1:0-3285 GCA_035566155.1 Steroidobacteraceae bacterium
GCCGATCCGCGCCGCGTGGTCGCTGATCGTGTTTCCGAGCCTGGTGCTCAACTACGCCGGTCAGTCAGCGATCGCACTGCGCGGCGTCTCGGTCGATGACAACATCTTCTTCCAGCTCTGCCCGCCGTCGCTGCGCATTGCGCTGGTCGTGTTGGCAACCCTGGCGACGATCATCGCCAGCCAATCCATCATCACCGGTGCGTTCTCGATGACGCGCCAGGCGATCCTGCTGGGCTGGCTGCCGCGGCTGCAGATCAAGCACACCTCCGAGGAGGGTTACGGGCAGATCTATGTGGGTGCCGTCAACTGGATGCTGCTGGTCGCAACCGTCGGTCTCACGCTGTTTTTCCGGAAATCCGACAACCTTGCCGCCGCGTATGGGATCGCCGTATCGCTTACGATGCTGATGACCTCGGCACTGCTGTTCATCGCCATGCGTGAAGTCTGGAAGTGGAACCTGCTGAGCAGCGCCGCGGTGGCGGGCGCTTTCCTGTGCATCGATTCGGTGTTCTTTGCGGCCAACTCGCTCAAGATCCTCGAGGGCGGCTACGTACCGCTGCTGCTGGCGGCGTTGGTCTACGGCTTCATGTACATCTGGCATCGCGGATCACTGGCGGTCGCCGCCTCGCTGCACGACTCGCTGCTACCGGTACCGCAGTTCATGGAGGAGGTCGAGAACAAGCAGATCGCGCGCGTTCCGGGAACCGCGGTGTTCATCACGCGCGCACTCAGGGAGGTGCCGCCGGTCATGCTGTGGCACGTCCGCAAGAATCGTTGCCTGCATAGCAAGCTGCTGGCGCTCACCGTGGTCGCTGAGTCCGTGCCGCGGATCAGAGACGGAGCGCGACTTCGGATCACGCCGCTGGCGCCGGATTTTTGGCGGGCCACCGCCCACTATGGCTTCATGGAGCGGCCCGACATTCCGGAACTGCTGAAGCAGGCGCCCTCGTTGGGATGCACGCTGCACCTGGATGATCTGACCTATTACGTCGGTCACGAGACCGTCGTGGCTCGCGAGGATGGCAAAGGTCTGGCCAAGTGGGAGGAGAACCTGTACTCGATCATGGCCAGAAACGCGATGCATGTGCGCGATTTCTTCAGTCTGCCCAGCGATCACGTGGTGGAACTCGGCAGGCAGGTATCGATCTGACAGGCCTGGGGAGGAGTTGACTGGACGGAGCGGTCTACAAGGAATTTGACCGCACCCCCACGGTCGGTGCGACGATGTCACGCATGACGCTACGACTGTACACCAGCTGGTTCAGCACCTTCGCGCGCAAGGCGGCCCTCGGCCTGGAGCTCAAGGGCCTGCCCTACGAGGCGGTCGACGCGCTGATCCGTCCGTTTCATGCGGAACTCAAACGCGTCAATGCGCGCGCTGAGGTGCCGGTACTGCTCGACGAGGATCTGGTGGTGGTCAATTCAAGCGACATTCTGCAATACCTGGAATGGCGCTACCCGCAGCCCGTGTTATATCCGCAGTCCATTTCAGAGCGTGTCGAAGCACGCGCGCTGGAGCGCCTGGCCGATCACCGCTTTGATCCCATCGTCGTGGACTGCTCGTATTGGCACTGGGCCGACCGCAAAGACGTCGCACCGCCCGGACTGCTCGATGCCGGTCAGACGGACATTGAGGCGGCGCTGACGAGGTTGCAGCAGGCGCTCGCCACCCGCCCCAAGCCCTGGCCGTTCGAATCCCCGGGCGTGGTCGAGTGCGCCTGGTTTCCAAATCTGATCGCCGTACGACCTCTCGGATTCAGCATCGATGCAACCCGCTTCCCGGACGTGCTCGGCTGGCTGGAAAGCATGAGAAGACATCCGGTGTTTGCAAACGACCGCCAACGCACCGCCGAGTATCTGAAGACACTTCCGTCCAGGGACATCGAGCGCGGCAGGCTCTTCTTCAGCGGGGATCGCATGGAATGGCTGTTCTCGCGCGGCTGCCACGGCTGGTTTCACGCCGAAGTCGCGGCCGGCCGTACGATCTTTCCCGACTAGCTGCCCGTCAACCGCGCTGCGGCGGCTCCTTTTCCCAGAACTGCCTGAACTGGCCGCGCGGATCGCTCTCGGCGCGCGTCTCGTGATCGAACACCAGCGTCGCGCGTGCAGGCAGTGTGTACGCCGGCCAGTTGGGAGTCTGCGGGTTGTTCGGATTGCCGGTGGCAGCAAACGCCACCCACGCGGAGGCGATCTGATCGGCCAATCGCACACTCTCGGCACTGGTGCCATTCAGAGCGCCGCGCACGTCGTGCAGACTCGGACCGACATCCGAGCCGTGCGGCGTTCCATAGCGCCCTCCGTAGGCCGGGCTCGGTACGCGCCACAGATAGCTCCAGACCGAAGCCCTGTGAAGTGCGGCCTTGCGCTCGGTCTGGATCAATGACGACTTGCGAAACACCTCGTCGGTCTCGAAGCGTGCCTGCAGGATGAAAGGCGTCGCCACCGGATCCTCATCGCGATACATCTTCAGCACCGCACTGGCGCGCTCCTCGCCGATTCGATGCGCGATGAAGGCGCGCAGACCCGCCTCATCCAGGTCGAAATTGTTCTTGCGGTAGGCGCGTTCATCGATCACGTTCGAGATGATCATCGGAACATCGGCGGAAATCGCCGGAGCGGTCGGATCAAACGGATGTCCGGGTATCGCCACCCCGTCGATCGTCGGGGCGAACGAGCGCGGTGCCTCGCCGCGCGAGCGGTCACCGGCTTCCATGGTCGCCTGGGCCGCCAGTATCGTCTCGAACGACAGGCTCTGCAGTTTCACCGCCTGACCTTTCTGCACGCCGAGTATCGACAGCAGTTGCGCGGTGTTCTTCTGCGCCGCTTCCACCTCCGCCAGCCGCAAGGTCGCGCCGCTCATCACCCCGGCTCGATGATAGAGCCCCTGAGCCGATGGCATCGCCATCAGAACGCTGGTCTTGGCACCACCCCCTGACTGACCGAACGCCAGCACACGCGACGGATCACCGCCAAAGCAGGCCACGTTCTCGCGCACCCACTGCAGGGCCTGCACGATGTCCATCATGCCCACAGCACCCGAACGCGCGAACTGCGAGCCCTCCTGCGCCAGATTCAGATGGCCGAACGCGCCCAGGCGATGGTTGATCGTGATGACCACGCAGTCCCCAAAACGAGCGAGCGCCTCACCGTCATAGCCCGGAGAGTTACCCGAGCCGCCGTAGTAGCCGCCGCCGTGGATATGGAACAGGACCGGTTTTTTCGCACTGGAGCTCAGGCCAGGCGTCCACAGATTCAGTACCAGGCAGTCTTCACCCATGCCGCCCG
>DATMRM010000278.1:0-3295 GCA_035566155.1 Steroidobacteraceae bacterium
AACAGCGCCGTGATGCCAGAGCCGGGAATGTCCAGCTGCACCTGCAGCCGGAAGTTCCGGCGTGCCATCTCGACATTCAGCGACAGACTCATACCGAGACCCAGTCGCGACGCAGGCCGCGATTGGTGGCATACACGATCAGCAGCAGGATGAAGCAGACCGCCAGCAGCGTGAGCGACAGGCGTTGCGCCGCGACGTAGTCGAGCACTTCAACGTGATTGAAGATTGCGATCGCAGCGGTCTGGGTCCGACCGGGAATGTTTCCACCGATCATCAGCACCACGCCAAATTCGCCGAGGGTGTGCGCGAAGGCCAGCACCGCGCCGGTGACGAAGCCGCGGCGCGCCAGCGGCAGCGCGACGCTCACGAATCGGTCGAGCGCTGCGGCGCGCAGGGTCGCAGCTACTTCGAGGGTGCGGGTGCCGACCGCCTGAAACGAGTTTTGCAGCGGCTGCACCACGAACGGCATCGAATAGAGGATCGACCCGATCAGCAGACCGCCGAAGCTGAAGCTCAGCGGCGACAGTCCCAGCCACAGCATCAACCGACCGCCCCAGCCGTACGGCCCGAGCAGCAGCAGCAGATAGAAACCTAACACGGTTGGTGGCAGTACCAGCGGCAGCGCCGTGATCGCTTCGATCACGACCCGCAGTCGCGAGCGCCCGCTGGCGAGCCACCAC
The DNA here is from genome assembly GCA_035566155.1 of Steroidobacteraceae bacterium. Lineage (GTDB taxonomy): Bacteria > Pseudomonadota > Gammaproteobacteria > Steroidobacterales > Steroidobacteraceae > FEN-1191. Next base: position 681 of record DATMRM010000278.1, read on the forward strand.
GCGAGCGGTGTGCCGAGCACCAGCAGACACGCCACCGTAATGAAGGCCAGTTTCAGTGAGATCCAAAGCGCCGCCAGGTCGCCGGCGGAAAAGAAATTCGCAGTCATTCCCTGACACGATAGCCGGCCGCGGTGATCACGGCGATTGCCTGAGTGTCCGCTCGCAACCAGCGCATGAAGCTCTCGGCGGCGGCCTGCTTGGTCGAGCGCGTCAGAACGAGACCGTCCTGATCGATCTCGGTGTAGAGCGATTGCGGCGGCTCCCACGAGGAGCCGGTGACGGGTTTGCCGTCCTGGCTCAGCGTGCTGAGTTGGGACTTGGCAATGAATGCCAACTGCGCGTTGCCGGTCGCAGCGAACTGCCAGGCCTGGTTGATGTTCTCTGCCATCGCGATTTTATGATCGCGATTGAACTCGTCCCACACGCCGCGCGCCGTGAGTACCTGCTGGGCGGCGGCCCCGTACGGCGCATTCTTGGGATCCGCGATCGCGATCATTCGCACCTGAGCGCTCTGCAGGACTTTGCCATTCGCATCCACGAATTCAGGACGCGGGCTCCACAGCACCAGCGTACCGATAGCGTACGTGGCGCGACTACCGGGGACGCCAAGACCTTCGGACTCCAGCAGTCTGGGCCGCTCACCGTCGGCAGACAGAAACAAGTCGAACGGCGCACCCTGTTTGATCTGTGCGTAGAGCTGTCCGGTGGATCCAGAACTGATCACCAGCCGATGGCCGCTGGCCTGCTGAAATTTTGGCGCCAGCTGTTGCAGGGTGCTCAGGAAATTGGCCGCGACCGCGACGTTGAGTTCATCCGCTGCGGCCGGCAGCCAGGCCAGCCACAGACACAACCATCGCCACGATACGCGGCGCCTTGTGCGCAAGTCAGTCATTGACCGCGATCAGCACGTGAGAGGCCTTGACGAGCGCGGTACAGGGCGTACCGACGACCAGATTGAGCTCTGCCAGCGCGTCGAGTGTGATGACCGCCGTGAGTACGCGTGCACCGGCCAGTCTCAGCTTGACCTCGGCATTGACGGCACCGGGGCTGATCTGCGAAATCGTGCCGCGCAGCTTGTTGCGCGCGCTCACCCGGGTATCGGCATCCGGGGTCAGCAGGACAAAACTCGCCTTGATGAGGGCCACCGCATCGCGGCCCGGTTTGAGCGCCAGATCTTCAACCGCATCGTTGGTGATGTTGGCGCTCACAGTCAGGCCATCACCCAGATCGAGCACGACATCGGAGTTGACCGCGCCTTTGCGAACGGTGGCGACCTTGCCGCGATATTGATTGCGGGCACTGGTTCTCATGGTGATGGCCTTCATCAGTTCATTCAGTTTGGGGAAATCGTGTACCTGAGCCTGCATCTGCGTCAGCAGCCGCTGATAGCCTGATTCCAGTAGCCGGTAGAGTCGCACCAGTTCCCGTCCGTGCTCAGTCAGGTGACTGCCGCCGCCATGCGCTCCACCGGTCGCGCGCACCAGCAGCGCATGCTCCGCCAGGTTGTTCATGGCGTCCACACTGTCCCATGCGGCTTTGTAGCTCAGGCCGACCGCTTTGGCCGCGTGGGTGATCGAACCCAGGCGATCGATCGCTTCCAGCAGCTCGATGCGATCGGCACCCACCAGGGTCTTGCCCTTGCGGTCAAGCCACAGTCCGCCTTGCACCGCCAGGGATGGCTGCCTGAGTCTGGGCATCGTTCTTACGGCTTGGGCGAGTCCTCGCCGCGGGTAATGGTCAGGCGCACCTGCAACTCGGGAGTGCCGCTGAGCTGAATGATGAGTGGCTGGGACGCGGGCAACTGAAACTGCACGATCTTGTGAGGTGCATGACACCCGGCTCGGCCCTGATAGTCGTTCGAGGCGATCGGCTGCCCATCGGCGACCACGTCGATCCAAGCCGGCTGATCCAGCGCAATGCGCCACAGACCGGCTTTGGGTACGCGAATGAGCGCGAGCCCGGCGTAAGGCCCGTTACCGCCTTTCGACTTACCCGGCGGCGCAGCGAACTGCACCTGCGCCAGCAGATTCAACTGCAATTCATACAGACGGTCGGGATCCAGCAGCGGCGCTGCGGCCCGATTGGTGCCGGTGGTACCCGCCGTGGCGTGGGCCGCGAACAGCTCACGCTCATGCGTGACATTCCATGAGAAAGCCGAGCACGGATCCGGCGCCTGCGCCTGCTGGGCAAGAGCGGCAATGCTGAATGCCGTCAGCGCAAGCCCAGGCAGCAATGATTTCATGATCGCTGTATACCGCGGCATATGGCCCCCGGTAAAGCGCGCTAGTCGAAGCGCATGGACAGATCGACGGCCTCGATATTCTTGGTCAATGAGCCGATCGAAATGAAGTCCACACCGGTTTCGGCGATGCTGCGCAACCGCTCGAGCCTGACACCGCCGGAACTCTCGAGCGATGCGCGATGGGGGTGGGAGCGGTTCATTGCCACCGCGGCTCGCATCGTCTCGTTGTCGAAGTCGTCGAGCATGATGATGTCGGCGCGGGCCTCGAGCGCTTCCCTCACCTGATCGAGCGTCTCGGTCTCCACTTCGACGCGCAGGCCTGGGGCCGTGGTGCGCGCCGCCTCGACGGCCGCGGTAATGGAGCCGAGCGCGG
>DATMRM010000279.1:0-9295 GCA_035566155.1 Steroidobacteraceae bacterium
GCCGTAGTCCTCGCGATGGGTTGTGAGCGTCGCCGGATTGACCGCCAGCACGTCATAGATCAATCCTGGAGACTGCGCCGAGGTGTAGACCGGGTGCGCCCCCGGCAGCGCGCGGATCGCGAGCCCCGAGTTCGGCTGCCAGGCGCCGATTGCATCGACCTGACCCGAGGCCAGCACCTGGGGTGTCTCGTTGGTCTTGGAATTCACCAGCGTGACATCCTCCTGGGTCATCGCCGATTTCTTCAGGCCATCGAGCAACAGCAGGTGCTCCACCAGCCCGACCTCGATGCCGATCTTTCTGCCCCTGAGATCCTTTAGCGAGTGAATACCGGGACGCGCAACGATCATGTCGTTGCCGTTGGAGAAATCCGTCACCAGCACCGTGACGTTGCGGGCGCCGCCCGCGCCCATTACCAGCGCATCGCCGTTGGTCACGAAGTCGCCATCCAGCTTGCCGGCCGCAAAGGCCTCCATCGACGCCGAGTAGTCGAACCACTCGAATTTCACGTCGAGTCCGGCCTCCTTGAACCAGCCCTTGTCGATGGCAATCTGCCAGGCCACCCACCCCGGCCAGTCGCTGTACCCAAGATGCAGCGACGGCGCTGGGGCCGCCGCCCGCGATGCCGAGACAGCCTGGGTCAGCATCAAGGCTACTGCGAGGATCAACCCGGTTCTTCGAAACATCGTCATTTCTCGCGCGCTGTGTTATTACGAATTCACGCTTCCGTATTACCATCCTGCTGCAAGCGCTATGCCTCGAATTTCCCGCCCGGTTCGCGACCACAGGAAGCTGCGCCGCACCGCTTTAGTGCCAGCGAGCCCATTCACGTTCGATTGTGGGGCGTGTGAAGGGCTTTATTTGTTGGCGCGCTTGCCTTAAGTTTTTCCACCACCCATGACGAGCAGCTCATCCACAGAACTCTGGAACGTTCGAGTCGAGGCGGGCGAGCATTGGTCCGGCATCCTGCGACGCGGCACGATGCTGCGAATCACCGCGCTGCAAGCGCGCGCCAATGTTGCCGCGCTGATGTACAACTTCGAACTGCTGTCCGAGCGCTACAACATGCCGGATACGCTGAAAGCGCAGCACACCGCATTTCTGACCTCAGGCTGCGTGTGCTATTCGGACATGGGGCGCATTCTGTGCTCAATCACGGCTGACACTTGCGGCTGGCACGACACCGTCTGCGGTCTGTCCGATGCCGCGATGGTGGCGGAGAAACACGGGCCATCGCGCTTTCAGGAACAACGCAATGCTGCGCACAAGAACGGTCGCGACAGCATGCTCAATGAACTCGGTAAATACGGACTGGGCAAACGCGATTTGGTGGCCAACATCAATTTCTTCAGCCGCATCACCGCTGATGAGGACGGTGGGCTGCACTTCGATCCGGAACATTGTCGGGCTGGCGCCTTCGTGGACCTGCGCTTCGAAATGCACACGCTGCTGGTGCTGGCAACCTGCCCGCATCCGCTCGATCCGGACACGAGCTATCGACCGCGCCCGGTGTCGCTGAGTGCGACTCGCGCAGCGCAGGTCGCGCCGGACGATCCGTGCCGGATGCGCTGCCCCGAGAATGCGCGCGGCTTCCAGAACACTGAAAGAGCATTTCTCACATGAACCTGTCCGCCACGGATGCGATCAACGATGAAATCGTCGCCGCCGGCGAGCCGTGGCTCGGCGCGGTGGAAAAGGGACAAATCCTGCGCATCGTCGATCTGGAAGGCAACCAGGCCGTCGATACGCTGTTCTTCAATCTGCATGACCCGCAGGAGCGCTATAGCGCGGTCGATACCATCCGCGCGCAGGGCAAGCTGTACCTGAGCACCGGCACCGAGCTGCGCTCGAATCTGGATTCGACCATGCTGACGATCATCGAGGATACCTGCGGGCGTCACGACACGCTTGGGGGCGCCTGCTCGGCCGAGAGCAACACGGTCCGCTACGCGCACGAGAAGCGGCACATGCACAGTTGTCGCGACAATTTCCTGCTGGCACTGAGCACCTATGACCAGAAGCTCACCAAGCGCGATCTGCCGCCCAACATCAATTTCTTCATGAACGTGCCGGTCACCGCCACGGGTGGCCTCGAATTTGCAGATGGAATCTCGGCGCCAGGGCGGTATGTGCAGATGCGGGCGAATATGGATGTGCTGGTATTGATCTCCAACTGCCCGCAACTGAACAATCCCTGTAACGCCTTCAATCCAACGCCGATACAAATCATGATCTGGGAGGCGGGGGCGAACATCCCGTCGGACCGCGAGACGACTCGCGGCTCCTGATTGCCTGCCGGGACGACCCGGTGTTCGTGGGAGTTCGGGATGTTCGACAAAGTGCTGATCGCCAATCGCGGCGCTATCGCGTGCCGCATTCAGCGCACGCTGCGACGGATGGGCATCGGCGCGGTGGCCGTCTACTCGGAGGCCGACCAGGCGAGCCTGCATGTCCGCCATGCCGATGAGGCGATTCTGATTGGCACCGGTCCGGCCGCCGACAGCTATCTGCTTACCGAGCGCATTCTGGAAGCCGCGCGCCACAGCGGCGCCCAGGCCATTCATCCCGGATACGGTTTCCTCAGCGAGAATGCTCAGTTCGCCGAAAGCTGCGAGCGAGCCGGTATCGCCTTCATCGGGCCGACCGCGCAGCAGATCCGCAACTTCGGCCTGAAGCACACGGCACGCGCGCTGGCCCTGGCGCAGAGTCTGCCGCTGCTGCCCGGAAGCGGACTGCTGAACGATCTGCCGCATGCAACGCGCGAAGCCGAACGTATCGGCTACCCGGTGATGCTCAAGAGTACCGCCGGCGGGGGCGGTATCGGCATGCAGCTGTGCGCGAACGCGGCGGAGCTTGCGGCCGCGTTCGATAGCGTGCGCCGCCTGGCGGCGAGCAATTTTCGCGATGGCGGTGTCTTTCTCGAAAAGTACGTGTCCCGCGCACGCCATATCGAAGTACAACTGTTCGGCGACGGCCGAGGCAACGTCATTCATCTGGGTGAGCGCGACTGCTCGATGCAGCGTCGCAATCAGAAGCTGATCGAGGAAACCCCTGCGCCCGGCCTGCCGGATGCGTTGCGGCACGAGCTGTGGCAGTCGGCGGTACGCGTGGGAACTGCGGTCGGCTATCGCTCCGCGGGAACCGTGGAATTCATCATCGACAGCGACCGGATTGAGTCGTTCCCAGGCGATGCTTTCTACTTTCTGGAAGTCAATACGCGGCTCCAGGTCGAGCATGGTGTCACCGAGGCGGTCACCGGAATCGACCTGGTGGAGTGGATGATTCGCGTCGCGGCCGACGATCCCCCGGCGCTGCGCGACTATCGTCACGCGCCGAGCGGCAGCGCCATCCAGGCCCGTGTCTACGCCGAGGATCCCGCACGCGCGTTTCGCCCATCCAGCGGCCTGCTGACCGAAGTGCGCTGGCCGCAGACTTTGCGGGTGGATACCTGGGTCGACACGGGCTGCGAGGTGCCGGCGTTTTACGATCCGATGCTGGCGAAGATCATTTCGCATGCCCCGGCACGCGCCGAGGCGATCGCACGGCTCGACGCGGCCCTGGCTGACAGTTCAGTGCAGGGCATTGAGACCAACCTCGACTATCTGCGCGCGCTGCTGGCGGGCGAGGAATTTCGCACCGCGACGCACACCACGCGCCTTCTGAGCTCACTGCCGTTCGCTTCGCGTACGATCGAAGTACTGCTGCCGGGTACACACACCACGCTGCAGGATCTGCCCGGAAGGCTCAACTTCTGGGACGTGGGAGTACCACCTTCCGGGCCGATGGATCCGCTGGCGTTCGCGCTCGCGAACCGCCTGCTCGAGAACGACACCGACTGCGCGGCGCTGGAATTGACCGTCAGTGGTCCGACGCTGAAATTCGCCAGCGACACGATGATCGCACTGACCGGTGCGCCGATGCCGGCCGAACTCAACGGCACAGCGGTCGAACCATGGCGAGCGACCCGCGTGTCGGCCGGCAGCGTGCTGCGAGTCGGTGCGATCGAGGGCGCTATCGGTCAGCGCGCCTATCTGGCCGTGCTCGGCGGCTTCGATGTGCCGCGCTATATGGGCAGCCGTTCCACCTTCACGCTCGGTCAGTTTGGTGGCCATGCCGGACGCGCACTGCGCAACGGCGACGTACTGCGGCTTGCCGCGGCCGGACAGAGCGATGCCGACACGGCGAGCCGCTTGCGCGCACTCACCGTTCCCGCGCAGCTACATCCGGCGTACACGCACGACTGGGAACTGCGAGTGCTCTACGGGCCGCATGCGGCGCCGGATTTCTTCACTGAGGGTGACATCGAGACCTTATTCGCGACCGCCTGGCAGGTGCACTACAACTCGAGCCGCACCGGCGTACGTCTGATCGGCCCCAAACCCACTTGGGCGCGCCGGGACGGCGGTGAAGCGGGCCTGCATCCATCCAATATTCACGACAATGCCTATGCGGTGGGCGCGATCGACTTTACCGGCGATATGCCCGTCATCTTGGGTCCCGACGGCCCGAGCCTGGGAGGCTTCGTCTGTCCGGCAACGATCGCACTGGTGGACTTGTGGAAGGTCGGACAAGTCAGGCCCGGCGATCGGGTGCGTTTCCGCCCCGTCAGTGCGCCGCAGGCGCAGGCCGCTCTGCGCGCCCAGGAAACGGCGATCCGCACGCTGCGCAACCCGGAGCGAACAGGCGCGCCGCATCGGCACGCTTGCTGCGAATCGCGCCAGGCGATCCTCGAGCAGCGCGCCGCTGACGCTGCCCGCCCGGCGGTGTGCTATCGCCAGTCGGGTGAGGACAATGTGCTCATTGAGTTTGGCGAACCTACACTCGATCTCGCCTTGCGCTTTCGCGTTCAGGCGATGCTTGATGCTCTGCACGCACGCGCGATTCCCGAAGTCATCGATCTGACTCCCGGGGTGCGCTCACTGCAGGTTCATTTCGACTGTCGCCATACCAGCCGCGATCAGATCATGCGTACTTTGCTCGAGGTCGAGCAGCAGCTGGCGTCGGTCGATGATCTGGAGGTCGCGAGCCGCATCGTGCATTTGCCGCTGTCGTGGGACGATCCTGCGACCCGTCTCGCGATCGAGCGCTATGCGCAGTCGGTGCGCGCGGATGCGCCCTGGTGTCCCAGCAACATCGAGTTCATTCGTCGTATCAACGGATTGGACTCGATCGAACAGGTGCGCCGCATCGTGTTCGATGCCAGTTATCTGGTGATGGGTCTCGGCGACGTGTATCTCGGCGCACCGGTCGCAACCCCGCTCGATCCGCGCCATCGGCTGGTGACGACGAAATACAATCCGGCGCGCACCTGGACACCGGAAAATGCTGTCGGCATTGGTGGCGCGTATCTGTGCGTCTATGGCATGGAGGGTCCGGGCGGCTACCAGTTTGTCGGACGCACGGTACAGATGTGGAACCGCTACCGGCAGACGCGCGACTTTCGTGAGGGCAAACGCTGGTTGCTGCGCTTCTTCGATCAGCTGCGCTTCCATTCGGTGTCCGCGGAAGAGCTGCTGCGGCTGCGCGCAGAGTTCCCGCTCGGCAAGGGCGAGCTGCAAATCGAACCGACCACGCTGCGGTTGCGCGACTACCAGCAGTTCCTCGCTGCGAATGCCGCCTCGATCGCCGCCTTCAAAGCGAGGCAACAGGCCGCGTTCGACGCCGAACGCGAACGCTGGCGCGCGATGGGCCGTGAGAGCGACAATCCGCCCGAAGCACCCGATCCGAATGCCAGCAATGCAGCGCTCGAAGCGATCCCCGAGGGATGTGTGGCAATCAGTTCGCCCGTTACCGGCAGTGTGTGGCAACTCAAGGCCCGCGTCGGGGAGCGGGCAGCGGCCGGGGCCTCACTGATCGTCATCGAGTCGATGAAAATGGAAATCGCGGTGCAAAGCGAACACAGCGGCACCATTGTCGAGTTGCGCTGCCAGCGAGGCCAGCCGGTCACGGCTGGCGAGACCCTGCTGGTATTGAGACCGGCAAGCTGGACGCCATGAACTTACCTGCGCTCACCTGCGCACGCAGCCTCGGCATCGCCGATCTGAGCGCCGCCTATCGCGACCGCCGGACCACGCCGGCCGGCCTGGTCAGAGAGCTGTATGCTCGCATCGCCACCTGCCCCGATCCGGCCGTATGGATCTCGCTGTTGCCCATCGAGCAGGTGCTGGAGCAGGCGCAGGTGCTGGCGGATTGCGATCCGGCGTCACTGCCGTTGTACGGCGTCCCATTTGCGATCAAGGACAACATCGACCTCGCCGACGTGCGCACCACGGCCGCCTGCGAGGCCTTTGCGTACCTGCCCGAACAGTCGGCGCAGGTGGTCACGCGGCTCATCCAGGCGGGCGCCATGCCGATCGGCAAAACCAACCTCGATCAGCTCGCCACCGGACTGGTGGGCACGCGCTCGCCTTACGGCATCTGCCATAGCAGTTTCAATGCGAACTATATCAGTGGCGGTTCGAGTTCCGGATCCGCGGTGGCCGTGGCGCACGGCCTGGTCAGCTTTGCGCTCGGCACCGATACCGCCGGCTCCGGCCGCGTGCCCGCCGCGTTCAACAATCTGATCGGCTGGAAGCCCACCTGCGGACGCCTGAGTCCGGCGGGACTGGTGCCCGCCTGCCGCACGGCTGACACGATCTCGGTATTGGCGCTCACCGCGGAGGATGCCGCACGTGTGGGCCGCGTCGCGGAAGGTTTCGACCCCGCGCAACCCTATTCGCGCCGTGCGCACCCCTGCCCAGGTGCCGCTGCACTGACACGCGCACTGTTCCGATTTGGAGTGCCACGCGCGGAGCAGCTGCAGTTCTTCGGCAACGATGAATATCCGCGGCTGTTCGATGCGGCGGTCGCGCATATGGAGCGCCTGGGCGCTCAGCGCGTGCTGATCGATTTCACCCCGTTTCTCGAGGCCGGCCAGCTGCTGTATGGAGGTCCCTGGGTCGCGGAGCGATATCTGGTGGCGGAGTCGATCCTGCGTCGCTCGCCGCAATCACTGCTGCCAGTGACACGCCAGATCATCGAGCGCGGAAGTGAGCCCAGTGCAGCCGATGCATTCCGCGCGCAGTATCAGCTGCAGGGGTTCAAGCGCGCCGCCGAACTGGCCTTTGACAGCATCGACGTGCTGCTGACCCCGACCGTGCCCACCCACTATCGCATCGACGAGATCGAAGCCGATCCGATCCGGCTCAACAGCCGTCTGGGCTACTACACTACTTTCATGAACCTGCTGGACATGGCTGCGGTCGCAGTACCCGCCGGATTCACGACCACGGGACTGCCGTTCGGCGTCACGCTGGCAGCGCCCGCGTGGAGCGACATGGCGCTGCTGTCACTGGCCTCGCGGCTGCATCGCGCCTCACCGTCCAAGCTAGGCGCGACCCAGATCGAACTGGCTGCCGAACAACACTTCGACTGGTCGGACCTCAGCAGTGCCATCCCGGTCGCTGTCTGCGGCGCCCACATGGAGGGGCTACCGCTCAACCATCAACTCATGCAGCGCGGGGCAGTGCTGCTCGAGCGCACGCGAACCGCAGCGAGCTACCGGCTGTACACGCTACCCGGCGGACCGCCTTATCGGCCCGGGCTGATCGCCGTTGACTCGCACGGCGCCGCCATCGAAGTCGAGGTATGGTCCGTTCCCGCTCATGCCTTCGGCAGCTTCGTCGCTGGCATTCCCTCACCCTTAGGGATAGGCAAGATCACCCTGGGAGATCGCCGTCAGGTCAGCGGCTTTCTGTGCGAAGCGCATGCGCTGAGCTCGGCGCAGGACATCACGTCTTTCGGAGGCTGGCGCGCGTTCATCGCCAGCCGCAGCCCCTAGTGTGCGCCACTTTCCTGTTTCACCAGGAACAGCACGACGTCGATGATCCTCTGCTCACTGTCCGCGCAGCGCGGCTCGCCGGCGCAGGCTGAGCCGACGGTGACGCGGTATTTGCCGTTCACGATCATGGTGGGTGTCTGATCCACCTGGGTCTTGCGAATGAATTCGTCGGCCTGGCGCGTCTTGGTGTCCACGCCGAATGAACTGGCGGCATTGACGAAAGTCTGCGGGGTCACGCCAGCGGCCCTCGCATACCAGTTGGCGGCGTCCTGAATCGTTGGCGCCGGAACCTTGAGGCGCTCGCTGCCCGGATCGACCACCGCCAGCTCACCGGTTTTCCAGACGGCATCGAATACGGCATCGTGGGTCTTCTTGTCGATGCCGAGTGACTGCGCCGCGTAAAACGCACGCTGAAACATTGGCCAGTCCTCTGCCTGGTTGAAGGCCGCCGGCACGAAGGTCAACTCGGCGTTCACCGGCAGCGCCGCGCGCAGCTTGTCAACCGTGGGATAGAAGCGATCACACGCCGGGCAGGCATAGGAAAATACTTCCGTCACTTCGACCTTGCCCGCACTCACCGACGTCGGTGATGTCGGGTGCGCCGGCTGTATCAGAAAATAATGGATGCCCTGGGCCCAGTTCGGGCTGGAAGCCGCAGACGCGGCGCCCGTCAGCGCCGTGGCCAGCAAGGACACAAGAATTCGTCGCATGTACACAACACCCCTCTTGACGGTCTGGCGACAAGCATAGCTTGCAGGCTCACCCTATGACACTGCCTCCGGGCGGTCGTTCTGGGCGGCCGAAGGAATTCTGTGCTTCGCGGCGGACCGGCGCGCGTGGCACCATGCGGGTATGACTGCGACATGGGATCCAGTTCTCCTGGCGCGAGCGCAATGGTCATTCACGATGGCGTTTCACATCGTGTTTCCGGCTATTTCCATCGGTCTGGCAAGCTATCTGGCGGTACTTGAGGGCTTGTGGCTCACGACTGGGCGCGAGGCCTACCTGAATCTGTTCCGGTACTGGCTGAAGATCTTTGCGGTCGCGTTCGGCATGGGCGTTGTCTCGGGGCTGGTGATGGCCTACCAGTTCGGCAGCAACTGGTCCGCCTTCTCCGACAAGGCCGGCCCGGTGATCGGACCGCTGATGGCCTATGAGGTACTCACCGCCTTTTTTCTGGAGGCCGGCTTCCTCGGCGTGATGCTGTTTGGCCTCGAGCGCGTAGGCAAGTCCCTGCACTTCAGCGCCACACTGGCGGTGGCGTTCGGTACGCTGACTTCCGCGTTCTGGATCCTGGCGACCAACAGCTGGATGCAGACCCCGGCCGGCTTCACCACCAACGCGGTGGGTCAGTTCATTCCGGTGTCGTGGCGGCAGATCATCTTCAATCCTTCGTTTCCCTATCGCCTTGTTCATATGGTACTGGCGTCGTATCTGAGCACCGCATTGATCGTGGGCGCCGTGGCGGCCTGGCACCT
>DATMRM010000280.1:0-2394 GCA_035566155.1 Steroidobacteraceae bacterium
GCGACCCGATATCGGTCGGTTCGACCGTCACCTGGAACCGGCTCCGGGCAACCGTCAGCGGCCCGCCTTCCACCCACGTGGCCTTCCACTACGCCCTCGCGAACACGGCAACGTCCCCACCAGTTGATCGAGCCGCTCCGGACCCCTTTGCAGACCCGGCGTGGCGACCGCTGCCGGTCGATACCACCGACTTCCTGCTGACTGGCGCGAAAGCAACTCACCTCTTCTTAGGCGCCCTGTTCACCAGTGACCAGACCGCCACGCCACAACTGGCCCAGATCCGGGTCGACTTTGACACCGAGAGCTTCACCCGCTACCTGCCGGCGATCTACCGCCAGCCCGGTTCCGACTTTCTTGAACGCTTCGTCCGCCTGCTCCAGGGGATGTTCGAGGATATCGAGACCGAAGTCGACACGCTGGATCGCTATTTCGATCCGCTGGCCGCGCCAGCCGATGCCTTGCCATGGCTGGCGACGTGGCTCGCGGTGGATCTGGACCAGGGCGAGGCGGAGAGTCGAATCCGCCACAGCATAGCCGGCGCATTCCACCGTTATCGCTGGCGCGGCACCGTTGAGGGACTGCGGCTGGCACTGCTCGAGGATGCCGGCGTGCATGCGGTGATCACCGAGCCCATCGCCGCTGCGTCGTTCTGGGGATTTACCGGCGACGGCGGCAGCGCCGGCGCGGGGGGCGCGCTTGGGCTGAGTACCCATCTGCCACCGGCAGAGCCTGGCGGCGCCGTACTCGGCAGCACGGCCGAACTCGACCACGCCTACCTCATCACGGACGACCGTTTCGGCGAGCCTCTGTTCGAAGGCGCGGCCTGGCAATTCCTGATCCAGGTCTATCGCCATGAGGTTGGCACCGACGCAAGGCTGCAGTTGGTGAAGGAGATCATCGAGCGCGAGCGGCCGGCTCACGCGATGTATCGGCTGGAGCTGATCGATCCGACGATGCAGGTCGGGGCGCAGGCACGGGTGGGCATCGACGCGATCATTTCCGGAGCAGCCGAACCGACGCCCCTTGGCGGTGGCGTCGGCCTCCACCTGGCTGGGCTTCCGCCGCCCCGGATCGGCAGCAGCATCCTGGGCAGCGACCTGAAACTCTGACTCTCGACGCGAGGACGCACCATGCAAACGACTCTTCACGCCCTGACGCCATCGGACCAAGTCCACACCTTCGTTCGCAACCGGTATTTCTATGGAAAACTCCTCGATGTTTTCCATTTCGAGCTGGAGTCCGATTACCTCAACGGCAAGCGCTGGCTGCTGAATCGGCTGATCAGCGGATACGGTGTGCTGTGCGGCCTCGACGTGCAGGTTGCACCGAACGGGCGCGCCGTGGTCGTCACGCCAGGCGTCGCGCTTGACCGCGCCGGGCATGAAATCATCGTGCCGCGTATCACCGATCCGGTGCCCCTGCCGCCGCGACCGGCCACCTCGACCACCACCGCAGCAAACTGTGAACCGGAAGACTTTGTGCATCTCTGCATCTGCTTCGAGCAGTGCGAGGGCGATCCCACGCCGGTCATGGTGGACAACTGCGGGCAGGCGGTCACCTGCGCCTCCTCGTCATATCAGGAGCGCTACCGGTGCGTCATCCGCGACTGCAAGGCGCCCGACATCCAGATGGTTACCGGGCTGCCTGACCTGATCATGAACGGCCGGCTGAACTACTATGCCCTGGTCGAGCGGGTGACACGCGGATGCCCGGCGCTGCCGATGGATGTCTGCGTCCCACTCGCCAATATCCGCCTGCCCTCAGGCGAAGATCCGCCGAAGGCGTCTGATATCGACATCAGCCCGCGCCCGATCGTGTACTCGAACGACCTGCTGTTCGACATGTTCCTGGCTCTCGGCGGCGACGCAGTACCGCGCAATCGCGGCGGCAAACAGTAGAAGATGGAGGACCGCATGAACATCACCCCCATGAACATGACCCCGTGTCACTGCGCCGATTCCGGCGGCCTGCAGACGATGTCGACGAATGTCGGCGAGCGGCCGCGCTACTATGCGCGTCAGCTCGTGATGCCGGACGATCTGACGCTTGAGCACGAATATTTTCGCGCCAAGATGCGCCGCCACAACCGTTTCCTGCATGGCTGGGGCGTAGTTTGCGGTGCCCGCGTGGTGGCCGCGCAGCAGCCGTGGAAGGTGATCGTCAGGACCGGCTACATCCTTGGCCCGTATGGTGACGAGATCTGCATCGGCAAAGACCAGTGCATCGATGTCCGCACCACCTGCGTCACCGGACAGCCGCAACCACCGATGGATGACTGCGGCTGCACCGAGGCTTCTCCACCGATACCTGCCGACACCGCGATGTTCCTGGCAATCCGCTATGTCGAAAAACCGAGCCGTTTGGTGCGTGTACCTCTCGGCGGCTGTGGCTGCG
>DATMRM010000281.1:0-3765 GCA_035566155.1 Steroidobacteraceae bacterium
CGCCATCTGCAGCAGATTGGCTTTCGCACCCGCAGAAAGACGGGCGAGGATCCATTCGCGATCCTCACGCGAGAGGCCTCCCAGCACTTCGACCATGTCCTGCGATGAACTCACAGGGTGCTCCTCACTCCCAGTTCTGCCTTGCCCGACAGCGCGCGCTCCATTTCCGCCAGCAGGTGCTGTCGTTCGGCGGCGGATAGTGGCGGCCGATGACCGGGCACTTTGCGTGCCATGCCCAGACCCGCCAGCAAGCCAAACGCCAACAGTCCCACAGCACTGAGGCAGACCATCACCCATCTACGGGTCGAGGATTCGGGCGCGCTCTTTCCGATGACGGTGGCCGGCGCTGCGCTCGCGGCGGTCTGGCTCGATGCGCTCTGGCTCGATGCGCTCTCGGTCGCCACCTCCCCCGTCAGCAGCGCCGCCTTCGTGACTCCGAGCTGCTCCAGCGGCTGCACGACCACCGCGTCGCCACGTGATTCGTTGATTCCCGCCGCAACACGCACCAGATCGGTAATCCGGCGGCGTTTCTCGTCGCTCAGATCGCCCGGAACGATCACACCGACGCTCAAACGTGAAATGCTTCCGGGCGCGGAAATCACCTGCTCTTCGCGTCGGCCGAATTCATATTCCACCTCGGTGGTGGAGCCGGACGGTTTGGCGTAGCCCGCCGTTGCCGATTCGCTGGTAACCGCCGGTGTCGGGCCGGCGCCGCTTTCCACCTGGCGCCGGCGCAGCACAGCCCCTTCCGGTCCAGCCGGTGTGCCCTTCATCGGCACCAGGTCCTGCACCGTGCTCTTGATCTGATCAAAATTCAGTGCAACATCCACACTCACCAGCGCCTGACCCGATCCGTAGGCGCTGTCGAGCAGCGTCCCGACCTTGCGGGCGATATAGTCTTCGATGCTGCGCTTGATGCTGAGGCGCGCGTCCGAGCCGGTAGTGCCGCCCTCGGTACCGTCACCACCGGAGAGCGTGATACCGCGCTGATCGGTGATGACGACCTTCGAGGCATCCAGGTTGGACACCGAAGCGGCCACCAGGCGCTGCACGCCCGCAGTCTGCTCGGCACTGAGCGATGCGCCTGCTTTCAGCACCAGCGACACGGCTGCGCGTGGTTCTTCGCGGTCGCGTTTAAACATGGTGGATTCCGGCAGCACCAGATGCACCCGCGCCGACTGCACGCCCTGCAGTGCGCTGATGGTGCGCGCGAGTTCTCCCTGCAGTGCGCGCTGGTATGCGATCCGCTGCGACTGCTCGCTCGCGCCAAGGCCCTCACGATCGAAGATTTCAAAACCAACCCCACCGCTCAGCGGCAGACCGCTGGAGACCAGCGCCAGGCGTGTCTCATACACCTGTCCTGCCGGTACCTTGACGGTCGTGCCTTGATCCGCGAGGCGGTAGGGAATCTTCTGGTGCTTGAGCTGTTCGACGACGTTCGCCGCGTCCGCTTCGCCGAGCTGGGCAAACAGCACCTGGTAGTCGGTACTGGATGACCAGACCGCCAACGCGACCGCGCCCGCCACGATGAGCGCCGCCCCCAGGATCATCCCGGCTCGCCCGAAGGTCGGCAGCCGTGACCAGCTCACAAGCTGTTTTTCTCTAGTGCTAGCCATTCACCCGCTCTCTCATTAGATCTGCATCCTCATCAGCTCCTGATAGGCCTCCAGTGCGCGGCTGCGCACCTGCAACAGCAGCTGCAGGGACAGACGCGTGCGCTCCATGCCCATCATGGTCTGATGAAGGTTGTCCAGGCCCTCCCCGAGGGCGAGCTTCTGCAGCGACCGTTCTGCGCCCTGCAACTGATCGTTGAGCTCGTTGATGCCCGACAGAATGGTTTGGAACGCGCCATGCGCGCCGGGAGTACTGACCGCGGGCGCCACCGTGGCCAGCTGCGTGGGCGCCGCTGGCAACGCATTCGCCGCCAACGCTGCAATCGATTCGATGCTCATCGCTGACTCCCGATATCAAGACTGCGTTGCAACAGACTGCGTGTGATGTCGAACGCCTTGAGGTTCGCCTCGTAGCTGCGTGAGATCGAGATCAGGTCAAGCATGGTGGACACCGGGTCGATACCCGGGTAGTTCACAAAGCCCTGCGCATCGGCATCCGGATGTCCGGGCTCATACATCCGCCGTGGCGCGACGTTCATCGGCACCAGCTCGGCGACCACCGGCACCGGCAGATTGTCTTCGGCGGCGCCACTGGCCATGCGCGACGGATCCGCCTGGCTTGGCACGACACTGCGCACGATTGCCGCCAGCGGCTGATAGGTTGCCCCGGGCGAGGCACTGGAAGTCTGCGCATTGGCGAGGTTGGTCGCGGCCACTTCCAGCCGCGTGCGCTGCACCCCCATGGCGGCGGCACTGATATCCATAATGTTGAACAGGCCCATGGCTAACCCTCCCGTCCTTCCAGCACGGCCATCCGCAGCAGGCTGATGGATCGCTCGAATCCGCCCACCAGCATCTGGTAGCGGATGGCGTTCTTGTCCATCAACGCCAACTGCTGATCCAGCTGTACGGTATCGGCCGCGGCCGGCACGATGCTGGGTTCGATCTGACGCAGCACGTCCATCTGTTGAGCACTGGGCGCACTCTGCGACAGCTGAGCCGCAGAGCGCAGGCTCTCCTCGAAACTCACTTCCAGCGGCCGATAGCCGACGGTATCGGCATTGGCGATGTTGGCGGCATAGACGCCCTGCCGCAGGGTGCAGGCATCCAGACTGCGACTGAGTAGTTCGAGAACCGGATCGATACTGAACATGACACCTTCCCTACCGACTGTCCGAACAACGCCGGTTACTGAATAATGAGTTCCGCATGCAACGCGCCCGCTCGCTTGATGCCTTGCAGAATCGCAATCACATCGCGCGAACTGGCACGGATCGAATGTAGCCCCTTCACCAGCTCCTCGATGGTGGCGCCCGGCAGCGTGACCGAACGCACCTGTGACTCATCCACTGAGATCTGCGCTTCCGGCGCGACCACCGTACCGACACGGCTGTTGGCACCGATGACCGGTCCATAGGGCTGCGACACGAGATATTGCTGATTGATGGCAACGCGGATATCGCCCTGGGCCACGGTCACCTGCGAGATCCATACCTCACCGCCGGCCACGATCGTGCCGGTGCGCTCATTGACGATGACGCGCGCCTTGACTGAGGGTTCGACCGAGAGGTTTTCGATCGCAGCCATCAGGCTCACGAAACCTGCGGTATCGAGGGCGCCCGGATGCAGGCGCACGCGTCCGGCATCGACCGTGGAGGCCGCCGCGCTCAGCATTGCCCGGTTGATGGCCTCCGACACGCGCTGAGCGGTGGTGAAATCCGGCTCGTTGAGCAGCAGATCGATCGATCCGTCCACCGCTATCGGCGCCGGCACGATCGTGCGCTGAATGATCGCCCCCTCGGGTATCAGGCCGGAGGTCGCGTGATTTTTCTGGGCGAGACTGCCCGCCTGCTCGAAGCGAAACCCGGCAATCGACAGCGCGCCCTGCGCGACGGCATAGGACGAACGGTCGGCGCCGATCAGCTGCGTGAGCAACAACGTTCCACCCGAGAGCGAGGTGGCATCGCCGACCGATGACACATTGACATCAAGATGATCGCCGGCGCGTACGAACGGCGGCAAATTGGCCGTCACCAGGACCACCGCGACGTTGCGACTGTTGATCGAATCGGCCGGCACCTGCAGTCCGAATTCCCGCAGCAGATTCGACATGGTCTGGCTGGTCACGAGGCTGCGCGAAGAGTCTCCGGTG
>DATMRM010000282.1:0-3637 GCA_035566155.1 Steroidobacteraceae bacterium
CCGCCATCGGGGTCAATTACATCGACGTGTACGACCGGACCGGGCAGTACCCGCGCGCTTTGCCTGCGGTCGTGGGCCGCGAAGCCGCCGGCGTGATTACGGCCTTGGGTTCTGGCGTACGCGACTTCAGGATTGGCCAGCGCGTGGCCTATGTCACCGGTACCGCCGGGGCTTACAGCGTGGCGCGCAACATCGCGGCCAACAGCCTGGTCAGGCTGCCGCGCGCGATTTCCGATGAACAGGCAGCCGTTCTGATGCTGAAAGGCCTGACGGTCGAATACCTGCTTCGCCGTACCTACCGCGTCGCCCGGGGCGACTATCTGCTGGTACACGCGGCCGCCGGAGGCGTCGGTTCGCTGCTCACGCAGTGGGGACGCACGCTGGGTGCGAAGCTCATTGGTGTCGTCGGTAACGACGAGAAAGCCGTGCTAGCCCGGAAACAGGGCTGCCATCAGGTACTCATCAGCGGCCGCGATAAACTGGTCGAAGGCGTGCGCGCGTACACGCGGGGTCATATGGCCGATGTGGTCTACGACTCGGTGGGCAAGGACACCTTCCTTGAGTCGCTGGATTGCCTGCGCCCCCGCGGTTTGATGGTGTCCTACGGCAATGCCTCCGGACCGCCTGCGGCGATCGCGCCGTTGGAACTGGCCAGGCGCGG
The DNA here is from genome assembly GCA_035566155.1 of Steroidobacteraceae bacterium. Taxonomy (GTDB): domain Bacteria; phylum Pseudomonadota; class Gammaproteobacteria; order Steroidobacterales; family Steroidobacteraceae; genus FEN-1191. The sequence continues at coordinate 662 of DATMRM010000282.1, forward strand.
TTCGCTCACCCTCACGCGGCCGACACTGTTTGACTACATCAGGGAACGCGCTGAACTGGATACGGCAGCCAGGGCGGTATTCAGCCAGGTATCCAGCGGCAAGCTCAAGGTCAGGATCTGCCAGCGCTACCCGCTACGCGAGGCGGCGCAGGCGCACCGCGATCTGGAGGCGCGCCGCACCGTGGGCGCGACGGTGCTGGTGCCTTAAATCTTAGGCGGTCACGACGCGCAGCGAAGGCTGGCGGCTGATTCCGAGGGCCCCGCTTCGAACCACCTCGACCAGTTCCGCGTGCGCCGCCAGCTCGCGGATGAAGCCGCTGATCTCGGCCTCGCTGCCGAGCAGTTCGACGATGAAGCAGTGGCTGGATGGATCGAGCACCCGGCCGCCGGTGCGTACCACATATCCCCGGACCGCATCACGCCGATCGGGCTCGACCCGCAGTTTCAGCATCACCAACTCACGCTCGATATGCTCGCCTCGGGTCATGTCCTCGACGTCCACGACGTCGATGAGTTTCTTGAGTTGATTGGTGATCTGGAGCATCACGGCTTCGGATCCGCTCGTCACCAGTGTCAGGCGCGATACCGTTGGGTCGTCGGTCGGTGCGACCGACAGGGACTCGATGTTATAGCCACGGCTGGAGAACATGCCGGCGACGCGCGTCAGCGCGCCCGCTTCGTTCTGCAGAAGAATTCCGATGATGTGTCGCATGTTCCGGGTCGTCCGAAGGTTACCTGGCCGATGATACCGGAGTGGCCGGTGCGATGGATCTGCGGACAGAACCGCGGGCAAGCCCTGACTGAACGGTTATAAGCCCACGGCTTGAGTAGATATATGGCTATGGCTATCCTGATAGATGTTTTGCCCTGAGCTTTCATACCTCATCGCTAGTTACCATGAACGACGCTGCCCCGAAGATGTACCCCGCCACCGAACCCCACCGTCTCGCCGGCAACTCCATGACCGGAGCCGAAATGATCGTGCAGGTGCTGGCCGATGAGGGGGTCGGGGCGATTTTTGGCTATAGCGGCGGGGCGATTTTGCCTACCTACGATGCGATCTTTACCTTCAACGAGCAGCAGAAACTGACAGCTGGGCAGCAGATTCCGTTGATCGTGCCGGCCAATGAACAGGGGGCCGGTTTCATGGCGGCCGGTTACGCACGCTCCAGCGGCAAGGTCGGCGTGTGCCTGGTCACCTCAGGTCCCGGAGCGACCAACACCGTGACGCCGGTGCGCGACTGCATGGCCGACTCCGTGCCGATCGTGGTGATCTGCGGTCAGGTGGCGCGCGCCGCCATCGGCACCGATGCTTTTCAGGAAGCCCCGGTGGCCTCGCTGATGGGCGCTGTGGCCAAACACGTCTTTCTGGTGACCGATCCGGCGTTGCTGGAAGCTACGGTACGCACCGCCTTTGAGATCGCGCGCACGGGTCGTCCCGGCCCGGTGGTAATCGATATCCCCAAGGACGTGCAGAACAGCGTCGGCGCGTTTCGCGGTGCGGGCACGTTGCCGATTCCGGGTTATCGCGCGCGGCTACGCGAGGTGACGGCCGCCAGGCTCAGTGAAGGCATGGCCAATGAATTCTTTGGCCTGTTGTCGCAGTCGAAGCGGCCACTGATCTATGCCGGTGGCGGCGTCATCAACGGCAATGCCGCGGCCGAGCTGTCGGAATTCGCGCGCGCTTACGGTATTCCAACCGTCACCACGCTGATGGGCATCGGTGCGATCGATACCACCGATACGCTTTCGATGCGCATGCTCGGGATGCACGGCGCTGCGTTCGCCAACTATGCCGCCGACGACTGCGATTTCCTGATCGCGGTCGGCGCGCGCTTCGACGACCGCGTGGCGGGCGTCCCACGCAAGTTCGCGCGCAGCGCGCGGCACATTGCACATCTGGATATCGATCAGGCCGAGATCAACAAAGTCAAGGATTGCCATTGGCATCATGTCGGTTCGCTGCCCGATGCCCTGCGCGAGTTGCTCTCGTACGGCACGCGAATCAGCTTTCAACCGGACTATGGTCTCTGGCGCGCCGAGCTCGCGCAGTTGAAAACGCGTCACGCCATGAACTACGACCGTCACAGCGATCTGGTGCAGCCGCATTACGTGATCGAAGAGATCAACCGGCACACCCGGGGCGAAGCCATCATTGCGACCGGTGTCGGACAGCATCAGATGTGGGCGGCGCAGATGTTCGACTTCTGCGGGCCGCGTCTGTGGCTGACCTCCGGCAGTATGGGGACGATGGGATTCGGTCTCCCGGCCGCGATCGGCGCCCAGGTCGCAAACCCCAAACGCCTCGTCATCGATCTGGATGGCGACGCCAGCATCCGAATGAATATTGGAGAGCTGGAGACAGCGACCACCTATGAACTGCCGGTCAAGGTCGTCGTGCTCAACAATTTCGGCGACGGCATGGTAAAGCAATGGCAAAAGCTGTTTTTCAAGGGCCGTCTCTCGGGTACCGACAAATCGCTGCACAAAAAGGATTTCGTCCGAGCCGCGACGGCCGACGGTTTCAAGTGGGCCCGCCGCCTGCAGCGCAAGCAGGACGTAGCGCGAGTGGTGGCTGAGTTTCTGTCTTTTCCGGGACCTGCATTTCTCGAAGTGTTGATCGATCCGGATGCCGGGGTGTACCCGATGGTGGGTCCCGGCCTGGGCTACGATGCGATGATCACCGGCGACTACATAGCGGGGCGCGCGCCGAGCGAGGCGCCCGGGGACGTCGAGCCTTCCGGGATGTTCTAGCGCTCTACCCTCCGCTTCAGAAGCTCTGCTGGGTGCTGACCAGAAACTGCACCGAGCTGATATCCACGCCGGGTGCGTGATCGAAAGGAAACGCCAGATCGACGTGGATCACGCTGCCGAAGGATGAGCGCGCGTTGCCCAAGCGAAGTCCAACCCCGGCGTCTTTCAGCAGTCCCAATTGAGGGGTCGGAACGAGCGTCGAGCCCCAGGTTCGGCCCATGT
>DATMRM010000283.1:0-2424 GCA_035566155.1 Steroidobacteraceae bacterium
GCCAGGCCGACCACCCGCATGCAATGATGAATGCGTCCCGGACCCAGGCGTCCCTGGGCAATCTCGAAGCCGCGGCCTTCGCCGAGCAACATGTTCTCGGCCGGAACGTGCACATCGACGAAGTCGATCTGCGCATGACCGTGCGGCGCATGGTCGTATCCGAAGACATTGAGCGTTCGAATCTTGCGCACGCCCGGTGTGTCGATCGGTACCAGGATCATCGACTGCTGACTGTGCAGCGCCGCCTGCGGATTGGTCTTGCCCATGAAAATGAGAATCTTGCAGCGCGGATCGCCAGCCCCCGAGGTCCACCACTTGCGGCCGTTGATGACATATTGATCCCCGTCGCGCACGATCGCGGACTGAATGTTGGTCGCATCGCTCGATGCCACATCCGGCTCGGTCATCGCAAAGCCCGAACGAATCTCGCCGGCCAGCAGGGGTTTCAGCCAACGCTCCTGTTGCGCCGGCGTGCCGTAGCGCGCCAGCACTTCCATGTTGCCGGTATCCGGAGCAGAACAATTGAAGGCCTCCGAGGCCAGGTGCGAGCGTCCCATGATCTCGCACAGCGGCGCATATTCGAGATTGGTGAGTCCGGCGCCGTGCTCCGAATGCGGCAGGAACAGGTTCCACAGATTCTGCGCGCGCGCCCGGGCCTTCAGATCCTCCATGACCTGCGTCGGCTGCCAGGGATTTCCGGCGCGGCGATTGCGCTCCAACTCTTCGTGAAAGGCCGCCTCGGCTGGATAGATGTACTGCTCCATGAAGGCCGTGAGCCTGTGCTGCAGCTGCTTGACCTTGTCGCTGTGAGAGAAATCCATGGGCTTATCCTCAGTTGTGAGCGGCATGCAACGATTGCCGTGCAAGTTGCCAGCCGAGTTCGGCCAGCGGCCGGGTGCGCCGGCCCGCCTCCAATGCGCTCGCGCTCGACGCATTGCCCTGCAGCGCACGCGCCAGGACCCCCTGCAGAATTGAGGCAAGGCGGAACATGCAGAACACCATATAGTAGGCCCAATCCTTCGGCGGTATCGGTGGCTGGGCGCGAATGCGGCAGTACTCGGCGACGCACTCCTGTTCGCTTGGAATCGACAGACTCGCCGCGTCCAATCCGCCCAGACCGTGAAACGAACTGGCGGGCAGACGAAAGCGTGAGCAGTGAAAGGCGAGATCCACGAGCGGATGCCCGAGCGTGGACAGCTCCCAGTCCAGCACGGCGAGGATGCGCGGTTTCGCAGGATCGAAGATCGTGTTGTCGAGGCGATAGTCACCGTGCACGATCGATGTCTGTTCTCCGGGTGGCACATGCCTGGGTAACCAGTCGATCAGATGTTCCATCGCTTCGATCTTCTCGGTTTGGGCGCCGCGATATTGTGTCGTCCAGCGGGCGACCTGACGCTCGATATAGTGATCGGGTTTGCCGTAGTCGCCCAAGCCCAGTGCCTTGTAGTCGAGCGAATGCAGTTCTGCCTGCACGCGGATCATTTCCATATAGATCGGACGTCGATCGGATGGGGCCACCTCAGGCAGCGCTGCATCCCAGAAGATGCGCCCCTCGACATGCTCCATGATGTAGAAGGCGCTGCCGATGACGGAGGTGTCCTCGCACAATCCATACGTTTTCGCGACCGGCACTTTCGTCGGGCGCAGCGCGGAAATGACTCGATACTCGCGCTCCACGGCATGGGCCGAAGGCAACAGTTTTCCCGGTGGCTTGCGACGCAGCACGTAGCGCCTCTGCGGGGTCTTGATCAGGAAAGTCGGATTGGATTGCCCGCCGGCGAACTGATACACATCGAGCGGTCCGGAAAATTTCTCGACGTGCTGGCTCATCCAGGCCGCGAGTGGAGCCGGATCAAACGCGTGTTGCGGCAGCGGCCGGCGCAGAGCCCCCGAACTCTCTTCCACCGAAGCGACCGGCTCGCTCATACCGAAGTCGCTCCCCCATCCACGGCAATATATTGCCCGGTGACATGTCGAGATGCATCCGAGGCCAGATAGACCGCCGCGCCCATCAGATCGGTGTCGCCGCCGAGGCGGCCGAGGGGTGTGCGCTCAATGACCTGGGTCCCGATCTTCTTGAGCAACTCGGTGGTCATTTTCGAGGGAAAGAACCCCGGACAGATGGCGTTCACGCGCACGTTGTACTGACCCCATTCGTTTGCCAGCGCTCGTGTCAGATGGAGTGCGGCGGCCTTGGATGCAGTGTAGGCGACTGTCTGCAAACCAGCGACCCGCAGTGCCGCGGTCGATGACACGACGATGATGTTTCCTGAACGGCGCGGGATGAAGCAGCGATTGGCGACCGCCTGGCTGAGCGTGAAGACGCTGGTGGTGTTGAGGGTGAACACTTTATTCCAGGCGGGCAGCGGATGCTTCTCCGCCGGTGAGCCCCAGGTCGCGCCCGCGTTGTTGACCAGGATGTCG
>DATMRM010000284.1:0-19041 GCA_035566155.1 Steroidobacteraceae bacterium
CGGTCATGGGCTACAACTGGCTGCTGCGGCGGAATAAGATCAATCAGGATGATGTGCGGAACTTCGCGAGCGATTTGCATGCCTACTTGGTAAGTGGCGCGCGTGTCACCGGTGCCGGTGGCTGATCACTCAACAGTCAACCCGGAGCTGCCATCATGTCTATGAATCTGGGATCGTCGGAAGAAGATCGCGGAATCATGTCGGAGATCAACACGACGCCGTTGGTCGATATCATGTTGGTGTTGTTGATCATCTTTCTGATTACCATTCCTGTGATCACCAAAACGGTTAAAGTGCAGGTGCCGAAGGCCATCAATATCCCCACGCAGACCAAGCCCGAGAACATCACGATATCGATCACCAGGGACGGCGAAGTGTTCTGGGGGCAGTCTCACGTGCCGACCATGGCTCAGCTGGTCGATCAGATCGAACGTCAAGCGGTGAAGGTTCCTCAGCCAGAAATACACATCCGCGCCGACGCCCAGACCGACTACAAGAACGTCGGCAGGGTGATCGCCGCTATCAACAAGGGCGGCTTGGTGAAAGTGGGATTCATCACCGAGCCCGACCGCGCCATGGTCCCGATGCGCTAGAGGATCAGGAGACAAACGCTTATGGCAATGAGTGCAGGAACCACCGAAGGCGCACCTATGTGCGACATTAACACCACGCCACTGATCGACGTCATGTTGGTGTTGATCGTGACGCTGATTGTGACCCTTCCGATCATGACGCACGCGGTAAAGCTGGATATGCCGCCGCCGAATCCGAATCAGCCGCCGCCGCCGGTACAGCCGGACATCATCAATCTTGATATCTACTATGATGGGACGGTTGCCTGGAACGGTCAGACCATCCCGACGCTTGATGAGCTGGAGCAACAGTTCCAGGTTGCCGCTGCCAAGGACCCGCAGCCGGAATTGCACTTGGCTCCGGACAGTCACGTGAAGTACGACGTCGTCGCCAAGGTACTGGCGTCCGCCCAGCGCAACCATATGGCGAAGATCGGTTTCGTGAATACCAGCGAGTTTCTTGAGGAATAGTGTACCCCGTGCGCGGTGCTACATCGGACTAGACCCACGCTCTTATAGGAGGCGCAGGAGTGGCGAAGCTGGTTGTCCCCGGTAATCGTGCCACTGCATCGCGCCCGAACTATCGAGGAAGCCCATGAGGAATCGTTTGAAAGTTGTCAGTGTCCTGGCATCCATGTGCGTCATCGGCGCTCTGTCCGGTGTCGCGCTCGCTGCGGACCAACCGCCGCAACCCAGCAAGGGGACGGTCAAGATACTGAAGGCCGCGCAGGATGCTATCAAGGAGAAGAAGCTCGACGAAGCGTTGACTCATCTGAAGGAAGCTCAGACGGTGCCGGATCGGACCGCGTACGATAACTTCGTCATCAATCAGGATCTGCTCTACATTTACGTGCAGAAGCAGGATTACGCCGCTGCTGCGCCGATCCTGGAGAGCACCGCGCAATCGCCGTACGCGAAACCTGAGGACCAGAAGGCCTGGCTGAAGGCACTGTTCGCGATTGACTATCAGCAGAAGGACTATCAGAAGACAGTCGACGTCGGTGAGCAGCTCATCAAGCGCGGCATCAGCGATGCGCAAACACTGTCCACCATTGCTGAAGCGCAAAAGCAGCTGGGTAAGTTCAAAGACGCGGCGGCCACCGTGGATCAGATCGTTTCTCATCAGGAAAAACCCGAAGAGGAGCTACTGCGGTTCCAGTGGACGATGTACGACAAGGTGAAGGATGAAGCGGATGCCGCGAAGGTGCTGGAAAAGCTGGTGTCCTACTATCCGAAACCTGACTATTGGGCTGGAGCACTGGGCTCGCTGCTGAAGATGGACATCAAGGACTCTCACCTGCAGCTCAACGTGTATCGTTTGGAGAACGATGTCGGTGTCCTGAAACGCCCTGCGGACTTCGCCGACATGGCTGAACTCGGGCTCGACGCTGGATTCCCAGGGGAAACTGTGGCGGTGCTCGAAGAGGCTTTCCAGAAGGGCGTGTTCACCGAGCAACGCGATAAGGATCGTTATCAGCACCTGCTGGACGGCGCCAAGCAGCGCGCGGCCAGCGATCAGCAATCGTTGGGTAGGACTGAGCCGGTCGATGGCAACGCCTGCGTGCAACTAGGTGCGGCATACATGAGCTACGGCCAGTACGACAAGGCTGTGGCCAACATCAGCAAAGGTCTGCAGAAAGGTGGGCTGAAGTCCGTCGATGAGGCCAATCTGCTGCTGGGGATTGCCTTCTTGCGCCAGAAGAACAACTCTGAAGCGACGAAAGCGTTCGACAAGGTCGCCAGTTCGAGCAATCCCGGCTACGCCCGGCTGGGCAAGCTCTGGGCTCTGCGTGCCGGGCAGCGTAGCGCATGACCGTCGGGCGCTAACAAGTTACCTAAGGAGTCGCACTGCCATGACGATCAAAGTCGGTGACCGCATGCCCGAGGGCAAGTTCAAGACGATGACCGAGAACGGACCTCGGGACTTGAGCACGTCAGATCTGTTCAACGGCAAGAAGGTGGTGCTGTTTTCAGTTCCCGGTGCGTTTACCCCGACGTGTGATGCGAAGCATCTGCCCGGGTTTCTGGCGCAGTCCGAGGCACTCAAGTCCAAGGGTATCGATACGATTGCCTGCATGGCGGTGAACGACGTGTTCGTCATGAGTGCCTGGGGCAAGTCCTCGAACGTCGGCGGCAAGGTGTTAATGCTGGCAGACGGTAACGGGGAGTATTCCCGAGCCCTGGGTCTGGAACTGGATGCCAAGGGAGCAGGGATGGGAATGCGCGGACAGCGCTTCGCGATCCTGGTGGACAACGGGGTTGCCAAGCAGGTGAACATCGAGGCGCCTGGCCAATTCAAGGTCTCCGCAGCCGATCACGTGCTGTCGCAGCTCTAGCGGCTGCTGCCCAGTCAATTTAGCTGACTGCGACCGGCTCGTCGTGCACGGTGCGACCGAGCGCGGTACTCTTGGCCCATGAGCAGCGAATACTTGGTCAAGCCCAGCGATTCCCTAAAGAACGTCCGCTACGAGATCCGCGGCAGACTCGCCCGCCGGGCTCACGAGATGGAGCGTCAGGGCTACGAGATCATTTCGCTGAACATTGGCAATCCGCGCCTGTTCGGCTTTCGCACCCCCGAGACGATGCGGCTGGCGATGATCGAGAATCTGTCGGACGCGGAAGGATACTGTCATCAAAAGGGCATCTTTCCGGCGCGCGAAGCGGTCGTCATGCAGCAGCAGGCTCGTGGCATTACCGGCGTCAGTGCGGAAGAGGTCTTCATCGGTAACGGCGTCAGCGAACTCATCGATCTGGTGTTGCGCGCACTGCTCGACGATGGCGATGAGGTGCTGGTGCCAAGCCCGGACTATCCGTTATGGACAGCCGCAGTTAATCTCAATCGGGGACGCGCGGTACACTATGCCTGCCGACCCCAGAATCACTTCATTCCGGATCCTGCTGAAATTGAGTCGCAGATTACGCAGCACACACGTGCGATTGTCGTCATCAATCCCAACAACCCCACCGGTGCGACCTACCCGCGCCCGGTACTGGAAGCGATTGCACGCATCGCCGAGTGTCATCAGCTGGTGGTATTCAGCGATGAGATCTACGACCAAATGGTCTATGACGGTGCCGAGTCGATTCCGATGGCAACGCTGGTGCGTGACACGCTGTGTGCAACGCTCTCGGGGCTCTCGAAGATCTATCGTGCTTGCGGCTACCGCGTAGGGTGGGTGGTGTTTTCGGGACGATTGCGCGGAACGGCCGAATACTTATCGGCGTTGGAGTTGCTGTCGTCGCTGCGCCTGTGCAGCAATGTACCAGCTCAATGGGCGGTGCAGACGGCGCTCGGTGGCTATCAGAGCATTCGCGAACTGGTCAGCCCGGGAGGAAGACTCTATGAATCACGTCGAGCGTTGCTCGAGGCCGTCAGGCGAAGTCAGTTTCTGCAACTCACCGAGACCAACGGCGCGATGTACGGCTTTGTCGGCGTCAAAACTGAAGCGATTCCCGAATTCGATGATCAGCAGTTCGCGCTCGACCTGCTCGAACAAAAGCACGTACTCATTGCACCCGGTGTGAGCTTCAATGTTCCTTATCGCAATTACTTTCGCGTGACGACGCTGCCCGATGCGGCGATGCTAAAGAGCGTATTCGGTCGGATCGAGGAGCTGCTGGCTGCCCAGGCGACGACGCCAACGAAGTCAGCCGACGAACGACGCACTGTCGTCAAAGCCCAAGGTCGATTTAAGTAATACAACAGATAATATCTATATCTACCTGATTTGCTTGAACTTAGCACCGAGATAATAGAACATCTAAAGAGTGGCGGCACCTTACTGGTGCCAAGCCGTCAGCGCGCCAGTGCGGTGCGTCTTGCCTATAGCGCCATGATGTTGGCCCAGGGCCGCGAGCTTTGGGACAGTCCCGACGCATTGCCTTGGAGCGCCTGGCTCGAGCGCGAGCTCGATGACGCGCGCGCCAGAGGAGAATCCCCGCCGCCGCGCCTGACGGCGACGGAGGAGTGGCTGTTGTGGCAGGAGGCCGTACACGAGGCGTGCGGGGGCCGCGGCGTGCTGATGCCCGATGGCCTGATCGATCCTGTCCGGCGCGCGGTCGGTCTGTTGGACGATTACGGTCTGACGCTGAGCGATGTTCCCACCCCTGAAGTGGCCACGCTCAGGCAGTCGATGCTCCATTTTCGTCGCCGCTGTGAGGATCTACACGTACTGAGCCGCTCTTCATGGCGCGAGCTGATGTTATGGCTTCGGCCCTCTGCGCGACTATTGATCGCGGATTCGACTGGAATCGGTCGCGAACGCCTGCGCTGGCTGATGCAACACGAAGCACGCGTCGCGACGCCAGGCGGCGAGACTGGACGCTGTCAGGTATTCGATTTCGAAACGGCTTCGCACGAGGCGGACGCCGCTGCGAGTTGGTGCGCAGCGCAGCTGGCCTCAGATGCCGCGGCGCGTTTGCTGGTCGTGGTACCGCGACTCGAGGAGGCGCGACACTTGTGGGAACGCGCCTTCTTTCAGAGACTGAATCACAGCCTGATAGTCGCCGGCCACGAGCGTAGCACCGAGTCCGGCTTTGCGATTGAAGGAGGACGAGCGCTGACCAGCTATCCGCTCGTGTCCACGGCGCTTCATCTGATCGCCTTGGCAAGCGGTCGCGCAGGTTTCACGCAACTCAGCGAAGTGCTGCGCTCTGTGTACTTGTCAGTGGTTCCGCGTGCAGCGCGCTTGATGTTCGACCGCTGGCTGCGCGAGCGAAACATCGCCAGTGCGCAATTGGCATTGCTGAGGTCGGTATTGCCGTTGCTGCAGCAAGCTGTGGGAGAGAATGCCGCGGCAGCAGCCAAGACCTTGCTCGATGCGCTGGAGGCGGCCGGAAGATCCAGGCTCGCTATGCCGAGTGACTGGGCCCAAACGTGGGCTGCGCTGCTCGGACGCTGCGGCTGGCCGGGAGCGCTGCCGCTTGGCAGCGACGAGCAGCAGATACGCATGCGCTTTGATGAACTGCTCGGGGACTTTGCGGCTGCACAGCTACTGGGTGGCCGACTGACGCCGGAGGAGGCGAGCTCGCGCCTGCAGGCCATGGCGCTGCGCGTCTCATTTGAGCCGGCTTCGGATGACGTCCCGGTGACACTGACAGCACGGCTCGAGGATCCCATCGTGCGATACGATGGGATCTGGGTTGCGGGCCTGTCATCGGACGTGTGGCCGCCTGCAGCTCGACCGGATCCCTTACTGCCGCTCCTGCTGCAGTACGCCTCGGCGATGCCTACGGCCACGGCCGATGGACAGTCCGGGCTCGCTCGGCAACGGCAGGAGCGATGGCGAGACTCGACGCGGCAGTGCGTGTTCAGTTGGTCAAGAACCCACGACGACCTACCGCACGATCGCAGCCCGCTGTTGCCACTCGAAGCCGCTGGCACCGGGACAGGGTTGCACACCGCACAGGGGTCTCGGGCGCTGCAGGACGCCACGCTGGAAGCATGGTATGCCGCGCAAGCGCCGGTATTGGAGGCGTGGACTGAGCGGACAACCCCGGCGTCCTCGGTGGACGGCGTGCTGCGGGGAGGAACACGACTTCTGGAACTGCAATCGCTGTGTCCGTTTCGCGCATATGCCGAGCTGCGCCTGCAGGCCGTGCCCCTGCCTCAACCCGCGCCGGGAATCAATCCGCAAGTGAGGGGCATGATTCTGCATCAGGCCCTTGAGCTGTTCTGGAAGAAGATAGTCGATCAGACGACATTGCGAATGAGACATTCAGCCGGTGGCGCTGAACTGCAGGATCTCATTCATGGCAGCGTTGCGCACGCTTTGCGAGAGACGCTGGCGCGCGAGCCCGGAACCGTCAGTGAGCAAATGAAGCAGCGCGAGCACGCGCGTACCGTGGGGTTGATCAACGAGATGCTCAAGTGGGAGCTTGAGCGCCCGCCCTTCGTGACGAGCATCCTCGAATCGCCGCGGCGCTGCCAGTTCGAGGGTGCCGCAATCGATTTCCGCCTCGACCGTATCGATGTGCTCGAGGGCGGCCACGAGCTCATCATTGACTACAAGACCGGCAAGCCTAAACCTTTCGATCCGCTCGCAGAGCGCCTTCGCCAGCCGCAACTGCCAGCATATGCGGTTGCCTCCGGCCCGATGACGGCGGGCGTGGCTGCCCTGTATCTGGGTCGAGAAGGGGTCACGGTGCGTGGGTCCGCTGATGCACCCTCGCGCCTAAACGGCCGTCTGGCGCCGAAGGATGGCGAACCGTCGTGGCATGCGCGACGGGAGCAATGGAGACAGCGGCTGCAGCGGCTCGTAGACGAATATCTGCGGGGTGATGCGAGCGTGGACCCGCTCCAGGACGCCTGCAAGCTGTGTCATCTGCATCCGCTGTGCCGGATCGATCCGGCGGTTCTCGCCGCGCTCGATACCGATCCCGATAACCCGGAAGGTGAGGAATCTGAGGAAGAGTCCGAGGAGCAGAGCGAATGAGCGCCGCGGACGCTCGCGAGCAGGACGCGCGTGCTCGGCGCGAGGCACTCGATACGTCACGTTCCTTGCTGCTCCAGGCTCCGGCCGGATCCGGCAAGACCACGGTGCTCACTGCGCGTTTTCTGGCGTTGCTGGCGGTGGTGGATCAGCCCGAGGAGATTCTGGCAGTCACATTCACTCGCAAGGCAGCTGCCGAGATGCGGCATCGAGTGATCGCGGCGCTGGAATCCGCCGGCAGGCAGGCATCGCTTCGCGGCATTCCGGACGAGCTGTTGAAGGCTGCAGCGCAGCGCAATCTCGCGCAGGGCTGGGATCTCCTTGCTCAACCGAGCCGGCTTCGGATTGAAACGATGGATGCGCTCAACTACTGGCTCGCTAACCAGTTGCCAATCGCTGCACGCGCCAGTCCGGGTCTGCAGATCACCCCCGATCCACAGTCGCTGTATCGGCGAGCAGCCCGTCGATGTCTCGAATCGGCGCAAGGTGATCCGGTGATGGCCGCCGCCGCTGACCTCGTGTTCCATCGGCTCGACAACAACTGGGCGGGGATCGAGAACCGATTGGCCGAGATGCTGGCGCAGCGCGCACATTGGTTGCCGCGACTGACGGGATCGACCGCGCCGGAGTTGGTCGCGCGCATCGAGGAGAGCCTCAGATCGACTCTACGCAGTGAGCTGGCTTACGCGATCGCCCCCATCCCGGCCGGGTTGCTGCGCGAGAGTGAAATCATTCTTGCACATTCGCTGCGCGAACTAGGCCGTGGGGTGCCGGCGACAGGTGTGCGTTTGTCCGCTGAGCCGATCAGCGTCAGAGAGTGGCGAGCTTTGGCTCGTCTCGGATTGGTCGCTGACAGGAAGGGGTGGCGACAGGCGCTCACAAAGAGCCAGGGATTTCCCAGTAAGGACAAACCCTGGAACGAACGCGGCAAACTTTGGCTGGCTGCAATGAGTAGTACGCCGGGAGCATTCGATGCCCTGTGCTCGGTGGCGTGTCTGCCCGATTCTGAATTGAGCCACGCCGATCGACAGGCGCTGGAAGCGCTGTCGCAACTCCTCATACGGGCCGCCCAGGAGTTGCAGATCGAGTTTGCAACGACTGGCAAAGTGGATTTCACCTGTATCAGTGGGGCGGCGCGTGCGGCGCTGATGGAACAGAGCGATCCCACCGATCTGGCGCTGCGGATCGGCACCGCCATTCGCCACATCCTGGTCGATGAGTTTCAGGATACATCGCAGGATCAGCTCGGCCTGCTGCGGGCGATGACGGCGAGTTGGCAGCAGGGCGACGGCCGAACATTGTTTGTGGTTGGCGACCCGATGCAGTCCATCTACGCGTTCAGGGAGGCCGAAGTTGGACTGTTCCTGCAGTCCCGCGACCACGGGATCGGCGACATCCGCTTTGAGGGGTTGCAGCTGCGACAGAATTTCCGCTCGCGCGACGCGGTCATTGAATGGGTCAACCAGCGCTTCAGCAAACTGTTTCCCTCCACGGACGATGTTCGCCTGGCAGCGATCCGCTATCTGCCGTCGACACCGGGACCGGTGCAGATACCCGGTGACGGACCGGCTGTGCACTTGCATGCCTTCGAGGAGCGCGATTTCGAGTCGGAGGCTGCCCGAGTTGTGAAGATCGTGCAGGACGCGCGCAAACGTTCACCGCAGGCATCGATCGCGGTGCTGGTTGCCGCTCGTTTGCATGCAACCATTCTGGTGGCAAAACTGTCTGCCGCCGGAGAAGTGGTGCGCGGCGTTCACCTGGAACCTCTGAATGAACGTCCGGTTGTGCGTGATCTGAGCTCCTTGACGCGCAGCCTGCTGCATGGCGGGGATCGCGGTGCCTGGCTGGCGTTGCTGCACGCGCCCTGGTGCGGACTCACGCTGGCCGATCTGGAGTCGCTCGAGTTCGAAAATCATGGTGATTTGTTCGCGCTCTTGGCCGACGCCAGTCATCGATTGGATGAACAGCAGGGTCGGCGGTTGCAGCGATTGTGTGAAGCCCTTCGACCCGCCATAGAAGGGACTGAGCGGGGCTTGCCGCTATGGCAGCGCGTCGAGCGCTGCTGGCTGCGCCTCGCCGGGCCGGCTATCTATCGCAGCGAGATCGAGCGGCTTGACGCACGTCGTTTCATCGATGCTGTGGCAGAACATGAGGAGCCGGAAGCGCTTGTCGGTGACGCAATCTCGCAACTGCTGAAGGACCTCTACTCGAGTGCGCCACCCCGGACCGGGGCGATAGAGGTCATGACGATGCATGCCGCCAAAGGGTTGGAATGGGACATCGTCATCCTGCCGGGTCTGGGCCGCAGGACGGCACCGACACTCGATAGGTTGCTGCATTGGATGGAACTTCCCCGCCCGCGGGAAGGCACCGATCTGTTGCTCGCTCCGATTCGCGCGACCGACAAGGAGATCGAGGAGTCACTCGCGGGCTATATCAAGCGACTCAAGCGCCGCCGACAGGAGTTCGAACGCGAGAGGCTGCTCTACGTTGCCGCGACTCGTGCCCGCAGGACCGTGCATCTGCTGGGAGGGTTGGTTCTGCCGAAGAGAGGGGGACTGCCCGAGCCCTATCGCTATTCGCTGCTATGGACGTTGTGGCGAGCGATTGGCGAGGAGTTCCTCGCGCGCTATCACGAGGTGACGGCCGCGCCGCGGAAACGGCCGGCGATGCCGACAACGCTGCCCGGGCTGCTGCGTTTGCCGGCGGAGTGGCGCCTTCCGGAGATGCCAGCTCTGCCGCGCGTGATGAGGGTGAATGCAGGGTCGCCGGTGCCGGAGACAACACCTGAGTACAGTTGGGTAGGACGTACCGCCCGCGCTGTGGGTACGATCGTGCACGCGGAACTGCGAAGGGCCGCCGAAAGCGGGTTCGCCAACGATCTGCGCCACTATGATGCGTGGCTGCTGGAGCTGGGTGTTGCGCTCAAGGATCTGTCATCGGCGAGTGCTCGCATTCGCGAGGCGCTGCGACGCACGCTGGCAGATCCGCAAGGGCGTTGGTTATTGGCCAGAGATCACCGTGAAGCGCAAAGCGAATGGCACCTGACCGGGATGCATGAGGGACGGGTCATCAACGTGATCTTCGATCGCATGTTGGTGGATGACAAGGGTCAGCGCTGGGTCATCGACTATAAGACCAGTACCCACGAGGGCGGTGCGGTGCAGGAGTTCATCGATCGCGAGGCCGATCGCTACCGGCCGCAGATGCGGCGCTATGCGATCTTGGCGAAGCGCATTGACGCAGCACCGGTCCGGGTCGCGCTCTATTTTCCGCTGCTCGGTGTCTTCCGCGAACTGACGTTCGTCTCAGAGTGAACCGGCCAGCGAGAACGTTCGCTGACCGTTGGCATCAGGCGGTCCGAGAAACTGCAGCGCTTTGCTGAGATCTTCGCTGAGGGCGGCGCGTGGCGCCGTGGTCCCGTTGATTTCGTATGTGCCGGAAGGTTGCAGCACGACCTGGCCGTTTACCGCGAGCGGCCCCTCCAGATCACGCAGCTGACCGGTCATCGTCGATGATTCAGTCGCCGGAAACTGCAATTCAAAGCTGCCCAGATCCGCGGGCGGATCGGCGATATGTAGTTGCTGCAAGCCGATCGTACCGATGATCGAGACCAGATGAGTCTCATGGATCCTTGCCCAAGCCAAGGCAAGGGTCAGCGTGGCACTGGTCCCACGAGGCATGACGTTCGATCCGGGAGGAAACGGCAGAACGGCGTGCAGCTCGCTGACTGACAGGTCGCCGCTGCGGGTGGCTTCGATACTGGCACGACCGCCGTTGTTGGGATCAGAGCTACTCACATCGGCACTGAGGGTCGCCCGCAGCAGTGCCAGCGGGTGCAGCTTCCAGGACAGACCGGCGACGGTGACGCCGTTCATTCGTACGCGTCCGCACGAGCCTTCCCACACGGTACCACCGGGGTCTTCACAACTGACCTCGGCCGGTAGATAGGAGACCAACAGCCTCGCCGGTAGCCGGACTACCAAGGTGAGGATGAAAATCAGCGCGGCGAGCAGGATGCCCGTTCGAAGCGACATCAGCCGGCGCGCAACACGAGCGTTGCGGAGACCGTCCCGGGCTCACCCGCAGAGTCAACGGCAGCCGTATCGACGCTCACCCCGTAGCGCTCATGCAGTTGCGACAGCCACGTGACCATCGCATCGAAGGCCATCTTGTCGATTCGCACGTTGAGCCCGCCGTCGCCGCTGGCCTGCGTACCAGCCAGATTTTTGCTGAAACCGGATTCACGGGCCGTGCGATCGACCAACGCGGCGAGGGATTCATTCAATACGCCAGGAGGACGAGTGGACTGCAACGACGCGAGTTGGGGGCCCACCTGACGCAGCCAGACAAGGTCATTGCGCTTTTGCTGGACGCGCTCCTGCGCTGCACTGACACGGCTCTGCAATGGCAGCACGATCGCCAGAACGACGAGGACCAACGCCACGACCGAGCCACCGATCACGATATAGCGCTCCCGGGGAGTGAGCCCGAGCAAGTAGCGCTGCAGTTGCTCGATCATGGTGAACGTCTCGCGGGCTTTGGATCAGCGGCAGCGGCGGTGTGCACCTCGATATGCCCTTCGTAATCAGCGCCGTTTTGCGCGCCGGAGGTAATATCCGCCTGGTAGCCGTTGTTGCGCAGAGTCTGATCGATTCGGTCCAGGCTGGTGGCGTCGTGTGCCTTGAGGCGCAGCTCCATCCCCTCTTTGCGATAGTTCAACGACTCCACGGTCGCACCATTTACGCTGCTGACCGCCTGGGCGACCGCGCTGAGCGCAGGCAGTAGTCCTGCGGCGCTGCCGCCGGACTGGGACGCAAGCCTGGCCTGCACCCGCGCGCGCACAGAGCCGGTGCCGGGATCTCCGGGTATCGCGTTTCTCGCCACTTGACCGATCGCATCATCCAGCTGCTGTTCACTGTGCCGCTGTTGCACCCATTCATAGGACAAACCCGAGACATGCACTACCAGCAGCGCGGCCGCCAAAGAGGCAGCCAGACGCCAGCGTCGCCAGTCACTGCCGAGCGAACGCTTCGGGGCGTAATCCCCGCTGAGCAGGTTGACGAACTGTCCGGACATGAGCTGCGAGGCCAGTAGCGGCAATATGCCGGCATTCAGTAACTGCGCTTTGAAGCTCGCGCAACGCGGTCGGATCGCCTCGATCTGACTCGCATGACGATGCCAGTCCTGGGGTGTCGAGTAGAAGATCACATTCTCAGTCGCGAGGTCGGGGCCAAGCGATGCCTCGAGTGCCGCGGCCACGTCTGCTGCGGACAATGCCAAAGGGGTGCCGCCGGCGCGGCGGGCGTTCAACGTTTCGCGGTCCAGCAAAACCACCGTGTGTCCGGGATTGTCGGGCAGAAGCGCCGCTTCGGCGCATACGATCTCCGGCTGCAGGTTCGCTGCTTCCAGCGCCTCGGTCCACTGCCTCATGAGATCGCGGGTCACGACAGCGACGGACGTCTTGTTGCTGACGTCATCGCGCGGACCGACGGCGAAGTGCAATGTCTCGATGTCAGCCGCCAGTTGTTCTTCGAGCGCGAAGGGGGCAACCTGCTGCGCGCGCACCCCGCTCTTGACCGGCAGTTCGACATCAGTCATCAGCACATCGCCGCTGGGTACCAGTACGGCAAGGCGGCGGCCGGCCGCTTCCTGGCCAGCCGCGGCGAGGGTACCTACTCGCGGTGCGCTGAGGGGCTGGCCACGCTCATCGGCGAACATCCAGCCGCACTGGTCTTCAGGCTTGCGCGACAGCTGCAGAACGAGCCATTCCGCCATGGTTATTCCGTGCCAAAAGTTCGGAGTATGGGTCGCATCTGCCCGCTATTGTCGCGATACAACAGACTGTACAAGGTGAACCGGGCACTGCCAATAGTAATAAATGAACGCAGTCGAAAGTAACTCGTACTGCTGCCCAGGAACAGTGAGCTGAATTTCTGTGCCTGGGCGTCCGATTGGAGGGTGGACTGGAAGACGGTTAGCTTCGGAAAGCAGCCGTTCAACTTGCGCTCGTTCGCGAGCGCGTCGGGGTCAGAGGAGTATTCAACCTTGCCGGCGATTGCATCCAGAATCAGTCCGCTGGTGGTACATATGTTGATGTCGCTTCCCGGTGGAAGCGCGGTGATGTAGGGGGCGATGCGGTCGTAGCGGGCGCGACCGAACCCAGGCAGTGCCAATAGTTCCGAAATACTCGTGATTGGGATGTTGGCCGTTCGGTAGGGCGGCGTCTGGGATGTGTAGGCACTGTCCTCCGCGCCGTCGGGCGAATTCGGTTCGTTGTCGGAGTCGATCCAGTCGGCAATGATGCCCGCCCACTTGGTTTCGAGTCCCACGAGCTGCAGGATCTGTTCGAACAACTTCTTCGCGTCCTGGTTAGTACTACCATTCGGAGCAAGATTGTTGATGTTGAACTTGCTTTGTTCGTCTTCGAGCTGCAGGAGTTCCATCGTGACGCCGTCGGTCAATTCAAACGGCCCATAGGCTTGCGCCCAGGGCTGATCGAGTGAGAACGGTGCATTGTTCTGTGTAGACAGCCGCAGTACATAGGCCGCCATGGCCTCAGCGCCCTGCGCGGCGAGAAAGCTCTGGTCCGAGCCGAACTGCGTACTGGCGCGCCGGGCCGACATGGCGCTCGCATAGCCGATCGCTGTCGCCAGCACCGCTGCGATGGCCACCAGAATGATCGCCGTGATCAGGGCAACACCGCCTTGACGTATGAGCGACCTCATCCGGCCACCTCGATGTGCCGGATCAGCACGCCCCATCCTTCGATTTCCATCCGTATCTCGACTGCGATCGGCCGGTAGCGCAGCTGCGTAAGCTGCGGGACGCCACCGAGGGTTAGCGGCGGCCAGCTGGTTTGCCAGTTGTGGCCGGCGTCCATGAAGCGCAGGGTGAAACTCTTGATATGATCGATCAGCGCACGCTTGACCGGTACGACCCCTTCCGTTGCATCGAGCACCGGATAGTAGGAACGGGTCAACGAGCCGTCCTCGATCGTGTACATGACGCGCTGCATCTCACTGCGTTGAATGCCCACCGGATTGCTCCAGCCGACACGGGTGAACGTCACGATGGGTGGACTTTGACCTTTGAGACTGGTCCCGGAGAGCTGCGTGCTTACGGAGCCGGTGAAGCCGGTAGTGGCCGGCGCACTGAAGGCTGGCTGGTAGCCGTCGCCGATCGTGTTGCGCACCGGGCGAGGTTCAGCCAGCTCGAAATCCTGTTCCAGGATCCGCATCGTGGTCTGCAATGCCTGCAGGCGCACGGCTTGTTGATCGACTTCCTGGCGGCTGTTAATCGCTTGAGACAGCGCGCGATAACCGAACGCGAACATGATCGCCGCGATGAACAGCGCGACGATCAGCTCGATCAGGGTAAAGCCGCGCCCACTGCGGTAGCTCACGGCGTACCTCCGGCCGAACTGCCAATGGGCGCTGGACTGGGTGGGTAGGTGGGGCTGCCGGTCGGATTGAGCAGCGGCTGCGAGCCGGGGCTTTGCCCCGTGTTCTGATTGATCGTCGCACCCGAACTGCTGGCGCCCTGAGTGTTACTGATGTTGCACAGACCCGAGGCGGTTAGGGCACCACCACCGCTACAGGTCCAGTCAGGCTGTTCACCGCTGGCAGGCGAGACCGCGTCGCCTCGGAAGCCGATGACGGTGGCGACCCACTGCGTATCTGCGCTGACCGGCAACGCCGAGGCCCCTAGATTCTTCAACGATGAGGACAGTCCACCCAGTCCGGAGCTGAAGCCTCCGGAACTGTAACTGCCGGAGCTATAGCCGCTGCTGGAGAAGAAACTGCCCGGTGCGCCACCGGAAAATCCCGACGCGGTACGGGTTGGCTTACTGGAGGTGGAGCTGCCGGAAGAGAAGGAGGTCTGTCCCGGCTTCAGATGCGCGACGCGCACCGCAATTTCCAGCATTCCGGGTATTGCGTCGACCGCCACGACATCCTCGCGCCAGTGCCAGTCTTCATTGCCGAAACCCTTCAGGTCGCCTTCCGTGAAGCCCGGCTTTGGCGGATTGAGATTCAGACGTTCATCGGCGATCCGATTCATTGCAATCCATTCGGCCAGACTCTTCTCACGCAGTGCGGAAATGTTGTCTGCGGACGAGCTCAATGCCGCAAGTACCGCGCTCATGCCGAACGCGACGATGACGAGCGCAACCAGCACTTCGATCAAGGTGAATCCGCTGACGCGTCTCACTTCGGCTCCAGGATTGGCCCGGTGGCAATGCTCTCGTCCGCTTTGCTCTGGAGCGTCGCGCTGCGGCGAGTGCCTTGACGCTCGAGCTTCAGCGAAAACGAATTGACATCTCCGTTAGAGAGTAGGAGGACTTGCGGAGCGTTGTCGGCGTTCTGTGTCTCAAAAGTGCTGGGCATATCCGAGCCGAGGGTATTGAGTTTGCCGCCCGCCGGGGTCGTCAGTGCTTTAGGGATCGTCAGATTCTTGTCGTCCAGCACGATCTGATGACCCTCGATGACCAGGCTTAGGTTCAGTCCAGCTGGCAGGTGACGCAGTCGCAGCGTGTCATCGACAATCTCCGGCTGCCATTGGTTGGTGCGGTTGTCGAAGTACACGAACCGATAGCCGTGCGGTGCGCAGCGGATGCCGTATTCGATCGTCAGCATCGCGCCGCGTTCCCGCACATAGGACATCAGTGCCGCCAGACGATCACGTTCCTTCTCGAGTTCACTGTCCTTGCCGGTGCTGCCCAGGCTGATGATCGCGGCACTCGTCAGCAGTGCGATGATAAGCATTACCACCAGCACTTCGAGCAGCGTGAAACCGCGCTGCGGGCGGTATGCCGGCCAGCGATATGGCACCCTGAGCGTGGGCCTAATCCTCAGTTATCGAGGTTCCAGTTCCCGATATCGGCGTTCAGGCCGTCGCCGCCCGGCTGTCCGTCGGCGCCCATCGAATAGATATCGAACTCGCCGTGAGTGCCGGGGTACTGGTACACGTAGGGGTTCTGCCACGGGTCATTGGGCAGATGCTTC
The DNA here is from genome assembly GCA_035566155.1 of Steroidobacteraceae bacterium. Classification (GTDB taxonomy): domain Bacteria; phylum Pseudomonadota; class Gammaproteobacteria; order Steroidobacterales; family Steroidobacteraceae; genus FEN-1191. The sequence continues at coordinate 16,009 of DATMRM010000284.1, forward strand.
AGATAGCCACCCAGACGCCAGTTCTTGACGTTCGGATCGTTGGGCTTCTCGACCAGCGCTTTCAGACCCTGCTCATTGGTCGGGAAGGTGAAATTGTCCAGCTTGTACATCGTCAGCGCGGTTTCGAGCGCCTGGATGTCCTGCTTGGCCTTGGCGACGCGCGCCTTGTCGACATTGCCAAGGAACTGCGGCACGACAACGGCCGCCAAAAGACCGATGATGATCACGACCACCATAATTTCGATGAGCGTGAAGCCGCGCTGGACGCCGGCTGTACGGGTCTGAAGAGCGTTCATGTAGTGTGCCGAGGGCATGGTGGGAATTCCAGTCAATCCGCCAATCATAACAAATGACCGCTTATACGACTGACAGCCGCGCACGGTCTTGGTTCCGGTCGGCGAATTGCGACGCTCGCCTCGGGTTAGCGCTTTTGACAGTTATCGCGCTGATTCTGGTGCTGGCGGCCTTGGGAGATCGCGGGCGGGAGGCGCTTTCCTATGATCGCGATGCGCTGGCGCATTTCCAGTTGTGGCGCGCGCTCACCGCACATTGGGTGCACCTGAGTTGGCGCCACGCACTACTGAACTGTGCAGGCCTGGTGGTGCTGTGGGCCTTGTTTGCCCGCGAATTCAGCCCGCGGAGATGGTTGTGGATTCTCACATTGGCGGCGGTGGCAATCGACTTGGGTCTGTGGTTCCTGCACCCGACGGTGGTTTGGTATGTAGGAGCCTCGGGAGTGTTGCACGGCGCGTGGTCGGCGGGTGCCTGCGCGGCGTATCGCCGTGGAGATGGCATGGGCGCGGTGATCATGCTGTTACTCGTGGTGAAGCTGGCGTACGAGCAGCAGGCCGGCGTGAGTATCTTCGAAGGCGACCTGCCGCTGGTGACCGAGGCGCACCTGTTGGGTGCGTTCGGCGGGCTGCTCGGTGCACTGATGCCGCGCGCGACGACGAAGCCGTTATAATCCGCGCCGTTTTGCATGCGGCAGCGTCAAGATAATGTCGATCGCACTGGTCTTTCCGGGACAAGCCTCGCAGTTGGTGGGGATGCTCGGGGCAATGACGGCGTGTTTCAGCCGGGTCCGAGAATGCTTCGATCAGGCCTCCGGGGCATTAGGCTTTGATCTGTGGAAGCTCGTCTGCGAGGGTCCCGCAGAGCGCCTCAACAGCACCGAATTCACTCAGCCCGCCGTGCTGGTCGCGGGTGTGGCCACGTGGCGAGTCTGGCGGGATCAGGGCGGCGCGGCGCCGGCCCTGGTATCGGGCCATAGCCTCGGTGGGTTCCTGAGGGTACTGGCGCGATGGGCGTCATTCTCGGGCTGGAGGACGAACAAGGGCATCAAAATCCGCCGGCCGAAATTTCGGTATCTGAGCGCCATGGATTGCACAGAGCACGTCGAACCCGCGGACATCCGGGCAACGCTGGCGCAACCGCTGGCAAACCCGGTTCGCTGGACGACGACGGTCCGCGCGGTACTGGCTGTGGCGTCGATAGTGATCGAGTGCGGGCCGGGGAAGGTGCTGACGGGGTTGAACCGGCGCATCGAGCGCACCGCAACCTGCTATGCGTTGGAAGATCCTGACAGTCTGACAGCAGCCCTCGCGGCGACAACCAGCAACGGCAACTCGAGAGCCTCACATGCTTCCCTCTGACCTGGCCCTGGTAACCGGTGCTTCGCGCGGAATCGGTCGCGCGATCGCACTGTCGCTCGGACGCGCCGGCGCAACAGTCATCGGGACGGCAACGACTGCTGATGGCGCGCAGAAGCTGGCCGCAGAACTGAACAGTGCCGGCGTCAAGGCTCACGGCGTGGTCTGGCAGGCCGATCAGGCCGCGTCTACGGAGGCACTAGTCGCGCAGCTCGACGCTGGTCCGGGCTTGCCCAACATTCTGGTCAACAATGCAGGCATCGCGCGTGATGCGTTGATTTTGCGGATGAAGAGCGAGGATTGGGAACACACCCTGGCGGTCAATCTGACCTCGGTCTTCCGTCTGACGAAAGCGTGTCTGCGCCGTATGCTGAAGGATCGGCACGGACGCATCATCAGCATCGGCTCAGTGGTTGGATCCATCGGCAATCCAGGCCAGGTCCACTACGCGGCGGCCAAGGCAGGGCTGGTGGGATTCACCAAAGCGCTTGCCAAAGAGGTGGCTACACGCAACATCACGGTCAATATCGTCGCACCCGGCTTCATCGAAACGGACATGACGCGAGCGCTGCCGCAGCCCGCGCGCGAGGCTTACCTTGGACAGATTCCAATCGGCAAGTTTGGCACTTCCGAGGATGTGGCCAATGCGGTGTTGTTTCTGGCATCGCCAGAGGCCGGCTACATGACAGGCCAGACGCTGCATGTGAACGGCGGCATGTACATGGGCTAAAAGTCAAATAATCTGGATAATCAAGTACTCGCGCTCCTCTTAACTGGCCAGCGCGCAGGGGTTCCCCTACAATACGCGCCCCGATGTGCGGCACCCGACTTTAACGGCAGCGTGCATCGGTGAGTTCAGGGGATATAAGAGTCATCACGAAAGAGGGCTAATGAAAGATGAGCACCGTTGAACAACAGGTGAAGGCGATTGTTGCTGAGCAGCTCGGAGTCAAGGCAGAGCAAGTCACCAACGCCGCCTCGTTCGTCGACGACCTGGGCGCCGATTCACTCGACACGGTCGAGCTGGTCATGGCGCTCGAAGAGGAATTCGAAATAGAGATTCCGGACGAAGACGCCGAAAAGATCACCACTGTGCAACAGGCCGTCGACTACATCAGTGAGCGACGCACCAAAGCCTGATCGCGCTTCGTGAGTAAACGCCGTGTAGTCATCACCGGGCTCGGTCTAGTCTCCCCCGTCGGGGGCAGTGTCACCGACTCCTGGGCTGCCGTTCTGCGCGGCGAAAGTGGCGTCGGTCCGATCACGCGGTTCGACGTCTCGGCGTACCCGACTCGCATCGGCGGGGCAGTCAAGGGCTTTTCGATCGAACAGTACCTGAGCGCGAAGGAAGCGCGCCGCATGGATGAGTTCATGCACTACGGCA
>DATMRM010000285.1:0-3411 GCA_035566155.1 Steroidobacteraceae bacterium
CCACATAGCTTCCTGATGCCAGCAGGCGCAGCATGTGTCCACCTCAACAACAGGTGGACACCTCATGACACAGACTCCCGATGTCCCGAAGCTCGAGCCCATCGGCACAAGCGGTGATGGCCGGCGGCACTACTACGACGAGCAGGCCAGGCAGGCGCTGGTCGAGGCCTGCCTTCAGCCAGGCGCATCCCTGGCGGGCCTGGCACTCAAGGCCGGCGTGAACGCGAACCTGTTGCGCAAGTGGGTCGGCAAGCACCGGGCGAAGCGCGACGCCGCCGCGGCGGCGCCGGTAACTGGAGGTGTGCCGGCGGCGTTCATTCCAGTCGTCGAGGTGGAGGAGGTTGCGACGAGACCCGCGCCGCCCGCGGAGTCAGAGCCGCTGCCCGCGCCCCGCCAGCCGGCACGTGCGTCGCAACGTCCGCCGTTGTCCTCGCGCGTGGTAGCGCAGTTGCCAAACGGCGTAAGCGTTGAGCTTGAGTGCACGGGACAGGATGCCGCACTGGTGACGGCCATGATCGAAACGCTGGGACGCTGCCATGTTCCGGCTCGACGCTGACCTGCGGGTCTACCTGCACCGCGAGGCGGTCGATTTCCGGGCCGGGATTAACGGTCTGGTCACGCGGGTCGAACAGTCGATGCAGCTTGATCCGTTTGCCCGTGCCGTCTTTGCGTTCCGCAACCGGCGGGCCAACCGCATCAAGCTGCTCTTCTATGACCGCTCGGGTTTCTGGCTGATGATGAAGCGCCTGGAGGCAGACCATTTCGTATGGCCACGCCGGCAGCAAACGGTGGTCGAGCTGACGAGCGAGCAGCTGCACTGGTTGCTTGACGGCATCGATATCGATGCGGTGCGCCGTCACCCGGAACGGCAGTACCGGTACACGGGCTGACGGTTTGCCCCGCGCTGCGGCCGTTGCCTGTAAACAACGACGGGGCAATGGTGACCTGGCCGTCATCCCGGCCAGGCGCTATCCTGGGTGGTATGGATGCCAACAAGCCCAACCCCTCCCTCGTGGACGATCTCAAACACCTCCCGCACGATGCGCTGATCGCGCGCATTCTCGAGCTTGAGAACCGCAACCACCAGCTCGCGCAGCGGATCGCCCAGCTCGAGGAGCAGTTCCGGCTCGCGCAGAGCAAGCGCTTTGCCCCGAGCAGCGAGAAGCTCAAGGACCGCGCATTCGACGAAGCCGAGCAGATGGCCGCGGCAGCGCCATCCGGGGACGACGAGCCGGACGACGCGTTCGCGCTGCCGGACACGGGGCTGCCGCAGCCCGATGAGCCCGCCCGCGGCAAGCGTGGTCGCAAGCCGCTGCCGGCAGAACTGCCGCGTCAGCGCATCGAGTACGACCTGCCCGAAGACCAGAAGGTCTGTCCGTGCTGCCGCAGCGCGATGCATCGCATGGGCGAAGAAGTCAGCGAACAACTGCACATCGAAGTGAAGGCCTCGGTGCTGCAGCATGTTCGCTTCAAATACGCATGTCGCCACTGCGAGCGCAATGCCGAGCGCACGCCGATCGTGACCGCGCCGATGCCGGCGCAGCCGCTGCCCGGCAGCAACGCCAGCGCGGCGATCATCGCGACCGTGACGGCTGGCAAATATGTCGATGGCACACCGCTGTACCGGATGGAAGACGCGCTGGCGCGCGCGAACATCCCCGTAAGCCGCGGCACGCTGGCCAACTGGATCATCCGGCCCGCCGAGCTCCACTACAGCCGACTGTACGACGCGCTGCGCCGCACGCTGCTGTCGCAGCCGCTGATTCATGGCGACGAGACGACGGTACAGGTGCTCAAGGAGCCGGGCAAGACCGCGCAAAGTCAGTCGTACATGTGGACCTATCGCAGCGCCGAGGACTGCGAGCAGCCGGTGGTGCTGTTCGACTACCAGCCCGGGCGCGGCCAGGAGTATCCGCAGGCGTTTCTCGCCGGCTATGAGGGTATGTTGATGACCGATGGTTACGCCGCGTGGCGCACGCTCGAAGGTCCGACCCACTTCGGATGTCTTGCCCATGCCCGCAGAGCGTTCGTCGATGCGCTCAAGGGGCAGAAGAAGCCAGGTGGTCGCGCAGCGCAGGCGCTTGAGTACTTCAAGGCCCTCTACCAGGTCGAGACGCTCGCCAGAGCGGATCTGCCCGAAGGCGAGACGCGCACGGCCTACACGTACCGGCTGCGCCAGCAGCACAGCGTGCCGCTGCTCACGGCCTTCAAGGCGTGGCTGGACGAACACGAGTCGCTGGTGCTGCCCGAGAGTCTGCTCGGCAAGGCGATCGCCTACACGCGCAATCAATGGAAGTACCTCAGCCGCTACGTCAGCGATGGCCATGCGCCCCTCGATAACAACGTCATGGAACGGGATATCAGACCCTTCTGTACCGGTCGCAAGTCATGGTTGTTCCATGACACGGTCGCCGGTGCGAAAGCGAGCGCAATGGTCTACAGCCTGATGCTCACGTGTCGCGCTTGCAACGTCGAGCCGTATGCATACCTGCTCCACGTGCTCACGGAGTTGCCTCAGCGGGCACCGGATTCCGATATCAGTGACCTGCTGCCGTTCAACTTCGCCAAACAGCAAACTGCGACGCCAGCTTCCGCCTGAACGACAAACTGCTCGCGCGCCCCTGTTCGTTGTTACCCGGGAACGGTGCACAGTGAACACTATTGGCCGACGTTGAAGTAGACGCCCCATTGCGTCGAGCCGGGATCGAGCCTGCGCGCACGATCCCGTCGTCGGCCCGCACAATCAGACGCTCCTGATGGGTATTCCGGTGAACGTAAGCGCGGATTCCGGAAAGCTCGGGAATCGGTCACGTCCGTCCGGAATAGCCGGTCACGATGAAACGGAATGCTCGATCACGCTCGTCCGGAATCGTCGGTCATGTTGGTCTGGAATACCCACGCATCCAGGCTGGGCACTCGCCTTGCCGATAAAACGTCATCCGTTACCCGGTAACGACGGCGCGCTACCGGGGACCGTTGAAATAGAGATCCCACGGCTTCGAATCCGGATCGAGCCTGCGCAAGATCGCGTCGTCTGCTCGCGAGATCAACCGCTCCAACATCTGACGCTTCGTGGCCGCGTAGCGTCCGGCCAGTCGTGCAAGAGCAAGATCGGCTTCTGTACTGATCCACATGTCCAGCCGACGCTCTCCGTTGCCGTCCTTGCCCGCCGAGGCTCGCCTTGCCCGATAGGCGGCCTGCCGCTGTGCTGTCGTCTGCGCCATCCTGCGACTCCTCATCATTGTTACCCGGTAACGATCTGGTTCCTCAACGTTACCGGGTAACGACACGATTCCTCAAGGTGTGGAGGATTGAGCGATTACGCTCAATTCCGCCACCGTCAGCAATCCGGCAGATTGCCGACGTAGAATCCAGACCGGCCCAATGACGGCAAAGGCCGAACTTCAGCCG
>DATMRM010000286.1:0-3747 GCA_035566155.1 Steroidobacteraceae bacterium
CCGTGGTCGGTGAGAGCCTGCAGCTGGTGAACGGAGGCAGTTGGCGCAATGCCATCAAACAGCGCTCCGTTAGCGACGAGCAGGCCGTGGTGGGTGTGAGTTTTCGGGATGCGCAGGCCTACTGCCGCGCGCAGAGACAGCGCCTGCCCACCGAAGATGAATGGGAGTATGTCGCGCGCGGTCCGGAGCACCATATCTTTCCGTGGGGCGACAATAGCGGCCCGGCCACGCGCAACAGCAGCTCAGCGCCGCGAGTGAGTGATGGTCCGGCCGAGGGCATCGGGCTGCGCTACCACGGCCTGTCGGGCAACGTCTGGCAGTGGGTGGACACCACCGCTGCGGACGGCACCAAATACCTGAAGGGCGGGTCCTGGCTGGTCGATAACCCGGCCAACCGCCGCGCGGCGGTGCAGCGGATGGAACAGCCCAGCCGCGCCGACGCGGACAGTGGATTTCGGTGCGCGCGCAGCGTTGCCCTCTGGCCGGATGCGGATCTATGGCTGGCACGTTTGAAGTAGCCGCTGCACACAGCGACCGGTCAGTTCGCATTCCCGCTCCCCTGCTGGATGCGGCCTGCCAGCCCTATCGCAGCGCCGGACGCTTCGCGTACTACTTCGCCCGCGGCAAATTGAAGAGCGACCCGGTCTATGCCGCGATCCTCTCAATGGGACTGCTGCAGGGGCGTTCGCGGATACTGGATCTGGGCTGTGGGCAGGGACTGCTGGCGGCATGGCTGCGTGCCGCGGAGCGCTGCGCTGAAGGTGGCAGCTGGCCGTACAGCTGGCCGGCCGCACCGAAGTCGGTATCGACGCTGGGAATCGAGCTGATGCTGGCTGACGTGGAGCGAGCCCGGCGCGCGCTCGGGGCGGATGCACAGTTCCTGCACGGGGATATCCGCACGGTCACGTACGGCCAGGCCGATGCGGTCGTGATTCTGGATGTGCTGCATTACCTGGGCGCGCCCTCTCAGCGCGAGATCCTGCGACGAGTCAGGGAAGCGTTGCCGGTGGATGGCGTGTTGCTATTGCGGGTCGGCGACGCGGATGGCGGCTTTCGTTTTCGCTATGGAGAATGGACCGACCGGATCATCATGTGGCTGCGCGGTCATGGCCGGGTAGCGACCCACTGTCGCAGCACGACCCAGTGGCGCGCCCTGTTGGAAGAGTGCGGTTTCGAGAGCGCCGCCCTGCCCATGAGTCAGGGGACGCCTTTCGCCAACGTACTGCTGGTGGCGCGCGCCCGTTAGTGTCCCGGCTGCCAGAGCATCAGAGGAATGACCTCATCGTCGCCGGTGACCGAGCCGAGCCGACCGTTATCTGCGAAGTGCAGGTCGTATTCCCCGTGACTCGAGCGCCACATGCGCCAGATGGGCTCGTCGAGTGAGGCATTTTCGCTGGTGAGCGGGTAGCCGATCGCTACGATCGCCTGCTCCCGGGTCATACCGACCAGAATCTTGCCGTCATGGATCGCCGCCTGAACGTCAGGCGGATAGCTTGCGATGCGAGGCGTCGGGTCCACGTTGACCACGATCTTGTTGACCCACTGATCGAGTGTCTCCTGATCGCGGCCGTAGTCGTGCACCAGGCGCAGCGCTTTGCCATTGATCTTGATACTGGCTTCGTTGCGCCCGTACTTGAGGACCTCGATCGCGGTCCCGGCCGGGATCAGCGGATACTTGGCGTAGTTGCCGTCGTTGATCGAGCTGCCATCGCGGTGCAGGTTGCAGCAGGCGAACCCTTGGCGGGGAAAGACCGGTGCACCGGCCGCCGGGTTCGGTGGTGGACTGGGTTTCGCCAATCCGACCGACGCCAGCACGTCGCGCACGATCCCCGCCTGCAGTGCAGCAGGGGCCAGGGCCAGAGACAGGATCACTCCTATCTGACCCCAAATAAAGCGGACCGAAGCCCTCGGTTGTACGGATAGGTCGCTCATAGAAATAGGCCTCCTGCCAAGGCGGCGTCAGCGACGCTGCGAATGATGCCACCAGGTCTGCAATCCGCGCTACCCGGCCCTAACAGGGGGGTGACATGTCACCGAATTGCAACCTGAGATTAATAGAGTCTCACGCGGCGCACGGCGGTGCAGCTTATAACGATGCGTGAACGGCGCAGGGATACGTCACGCACCTTCTCCCGCTCGGTGCTCGCTCGTCGTGCCACGCACGATGCGGCGTCGTGCTACGCATCCCCGGTTTGAGAGAAAACGCGGAGCCGGAAGCCCGTCAAAACGAATAGCGCTTCACGACCCACTGGGAGAGTTCCTTGAAGACCAATCTGAAAGTCACTTACGCCGTGGTGCTGGCGCTTGCGAGCGCGCGCGGCGCAATGGTTTACGCAGCGGATGTCGATGCGGACGCCGATACCGGTAACATGCTCGGCGAGGTGGTGGTCACTGCCGAGCGGCGCACCCAGTCCATCCAGGACGTGCCGATCACGATCCAGGCCATTACCGGTGAAGCACTGAAGACGCTGTCGGTCGATACACTCGATGACGTCATCAAGTACACGCCCAACGTCACGCTCGGTACCAACGGCCCCGGCCAGGCCGACATTTATATGCGGGGTCTGAGCGCCGGCTCGGTCGGCGGACAGTCAACCGCGACCTTTGCGTCCTTCCCCAACGTCGCGGTCTACCTGGATGACCAGTCGCTGCAGTTCCCGGCGCGCAACGCCGACGTCTATATGGTGGACATGGAGCGCATCGAGGTGCTCGAAGGCCCGCAGGGCACACTGTTCGGTGGTGGCGCGGAAGCCGGCGCGATCCGCTACATCACCAACAAACCCAAGCTCGATGCCACCTCCGGCAATGCCGAAGCCACCTACGGCTGGACCACTCACGGTGACAACAACACCGCGCTGAATGCGACGCTGAATGTGCCGCTGATCGACAACGCGCTGGGCGCGCGTCTGGTGATCTATGACGACCGCCGCGGCGGTTACATCGACAACGTCTATAGCCAGTTCACGCGCAGCAACAACGACAGCGGCAACTACTATGCCGGCATCAAGCCGGGTGCCAATGGGCTGTGCCCCAACGGGCAGCCGAGCACCAGCGGCTTCTGCGTGCCGCTCAACAACACGGTCGGAAGCAACACCGGTCTCGCGCGCAGTGCGTCCAATCCGGTGGAATACAACGGCCTGCGCGCCTCGGTACTGTGGAAGATCAGTGACGACTGGGACGCGTTGATCACGCAGAGCTTTCAGAACCTGGAGGCCGATGGCCTCTCGACGCAATACCCGATCGGTTCGAACGGCCAGGCGCTCGGTCCGTGGCAGGTCACCGAGTTCGTGCCCACCTACGACAAAGATCGCTATGAAAACACCGCACTGACCGTTAACGGCAAAATCGGCGATCTGAAGGCCGTCTACACCGGCGGCTATCTCGACCGGCACATCGATCAGGTCAACGACTATTCCAACTATACCCGCAGCGCCTATGGCTTCTACTACACCTGCACTGGCGGCCCGGGCGGTGGTGGTTTCGGGACTGCGGGTACCGGTCCGGGCGTTCCCCCCGGCGGCAGCGCGCCGGTGTGCTATTCGCCGATCACCTCCTGGCGCGATCAGGTCACCAACACACACCTGAGCCAGGAGTTCCGCGTCAGCACCCCGGATGACTGGCGGATTCGCGGAATTCTCGGAGCGTATTACGAGAATTTCAAAATCCGGGACGACATGAATTTCTACTATAAGACGATCCCAGGGTGTAACGCGCTCAATCTGTCGGTCGCGCTGGGCGGCGGACCCG
>DATMRM010000287.1:0-6365 GCA_035566155.1 Steroidobacteraceae bacterium
CAAGGACGGATACACACCTCGGCGGTCACGGTCGCGATACTTCCGGAGCTCGAAGAGATCGAGAAGGTAGAGCTCAATCCGGCGGAGCTTCGAGTCGACACCTATCGCTCCTCGGGCGCGGGCGGCCAGCACGTCAACAAGACCGATTCGGCCATCCGCATCACCCACCTTCCCACCGGTATCGTGGTGGAATGCCAGGACGAGCGCTCACAGCATAAGAATCGCTCGCGCGCGATGTCGCTGCTGGCGGCACGCCTGCTGGCGGCGGAGCAGGAAAAGCAGATCGCAGCGCAGGCGCAATCGCGCAAACTCCAGGTCGGCAGCGGCGATCGCTCCGAGCGGATCCGAACCTACAATTTCCGGGATGGCCGCGTAACCGATCACCGCATCAATCTGACGCTCCATCAGCTCGACAAGATCATGGAAGGCGACATCGATGAGCTGCTCGAAGCGCTGCAGCAGGAGCATCAGGCCGAGCTGTTGGCAGAGGAGTGAATCGCCAGCGCCAGCGCACTGAAGAACACGAACACTGCCGCGCCGATGGCGATGCTGCCGGCGGCGAAGATCGCCTGAAAGGTCGATCCGCCGCCGGCCAGCAGGTTCGCCAGAATCTCCAGTAGCGCCGCCACCACCAGCACGCAGACGAACATCGTGATCAGCGCGATGACGAAGGCCGCGCAGATGCGCCACCAGTTCGGCCATACGAGCATCACGCAGCGCTGCAGCGCCAGCACCGGATTGAGCTGCCCTTCCAGCAGGATGACCGGCAGCAGCACCAGGTAGCAGATAAAAAGAAACACGGCAGGCACCACCAGCGCGACCAGCCCGACGAACAAGCTGACCTGCATCAGTAGCCAGGCGGACAGCAAAGTGGGCAGACGCCTGGCCGCGAGCGCGAACTCCTGGCGTGCATTGACCGCAAAGCCGCCCGAGAAATACACCTGCCGCAGCATCATCGCGCTGAAGATGTAAAGCGCGACCGCGCTGAAAATGAACGCCAGCCACCAATACGTGGGGTCCGAGGGCAGCCCTTTCTCGAGCCTATGGCCGGTGGTGAGCCAGTAGAAGTTGGGGGCTTCCGCGCTGAGTACCGCAACCATCGCGAACGGCAAGCACTTCAGCAGCGTCGCACGAAACAACGCGATGGCGGTGTACAGCAGCTCGGCGACACTGTGACCGCGCCGTGGCGCGTTCGATGCCGTCATAATGTCTCCATCATGGCAGAACCGTGCAATCTAGCAGACCCGGGCGCCGACCATGGCGCGATCAGCCGGTGGCTGGCGCGAGGATTCGAGGCGCTGCGCTCATCCTGCGACTCACCGCAACTGGATGCCGAACTGCTGCTGGCATTCGTGCTGGGGCGTGCGCGGGTGCACGTTCGAGCCCATCCCGAACAGATGCTCGATCCTGACGCGATCAAGCGCTACCGCGAATTGCTCGCGCGCCGCGCGCAGGGCGAACCGCTGGCCTACCTGACCGGAGAGCGCGAATTCTGGTCGCTGACGCTGAGCGTGACGCCGGACGTGCTCGTTCCGCGCCCCGAGACCGAGCTCGCGGTTGAGCGTTGTCTGGCAGTGGGCCCGCAAGGGCCGTGCGCCGTGGCCGACCTCGGTACCGGCTGCGGTGCAATCGCGCTGGCCCTGGCGCACGAGCGGCCGCAGTGGCGGCTGTGGGCCTGCGATCGGTCGGAGGCGGCATTACAGGTGGCCCGTGGCAATGCCAGGCGACTGAAGCTCGAGAACATCGAGTTCGTGTCCGGCGAATGGCTCGCGCCGCTCAAGGCGCGACGATTTGATCTGATCGTGAGCAATCCACCGTATGTGGCCTCGGGCGATCCGGCGCTCGCGCGGTTGCGCTTCGAACCCAGGGTCGCGCTCAGCCCAGGAGTCACGGGACTGGAAGCTCTGCAGCACATCGTGCATGAATCCCGCTCTCGGCTGCTGCCCGGCGGCGCTCTGATACTGGAGCACGGCACTGGACAGGGCCCGGCGGTTGCGCAGACGCTTGTGAGTGCAGGCTATGCTCGCGTACGCTGTTACGCTGATCTGGCCGGACACGATCGCGTCACCGAGGCGCGGTGGCCTTGAACTCAACGGAGTACACCATGGTTCGATTCGACACCTCGCATGGCGCTTTCACGGTTGATTTGTTCGCGGGTGACGCGCCGTTAAGCGCGGCCAACTTCCTGCAGTACGTCGATGACGGCTTTTACGACGGCACGATTTTTCACCGCATCGTTCCTGGGTTCGTCATCCAGGGCGGCGGATTGACCAAGGACTTCGACCAGAAGAAGACCCGTGCCCCGATCAAGAACGAAGCCACCAACGGCGAGCGCAATCTGCGCGGCACGCTGTCGATGGCCCGCACCGACGACATCAACAGTGCGACCTCGCAGTTCTTCGTCAACCTGACCGACAATGGTTTCCTCGATCACAGCCCGGGCAACTACGGCTATGCGGTATTCGGACGCATCAAGGACGGCATGGACGTGATCGATCGCATCGCCAAGGTCAAGACCGGGCGGCGCAAACACTACACTGACGCCCCGATGGAGGATGTGCTGATCACGTCGGCCCGTCGAGTGGAGGCGCCAAAGTAGTCACGACTGCCTCGCGCCGCAAGTCGCGCGGCCTGCTCTCGCGGCTGGGCCGCTTGCTGCTGCTTACGGCAGCGCTCGGTGTGCTGCTGTTGGTAGGCAGTGTCGTGGCGTTGCGCTGGATCAATCCTGCCACCAGCGCTTTCATGATCGAGTCGAAGCTCACGGCGCTACGCGATGGCGATCATCGCTACCATACCGAATACCAGTGGGTGGATCTCGAGTCGATCTCACCTCAGGCCGCGCTCGCGGTGATCGCTTCCGAGGATCAGCAGTTCCCATTTCACTACGGGTTTGATTTTCATTCGATCCGTGAGGCCGTCCGCGCACACGAGCGCGGCGCGAAACTGCGCGGCGCCAGTACCATCACGCAACAGGTGGCGAAGAACCTGTTTCTGTGGTCCGGCCACAGCTTCGTGCGCAAGGGCCTCGAGGCCGGCCTGACCCTGACGATGGAGACGGTGCTGCCCAAGGAACGCATCCTGGAGATCTACCTCAACGTGGCCGAATTCGGTCCCGGGGTCTATGGCGTCGAAGCCGCCGCAGGCCACTTCTTTCATGAGCACGCGCTGGCGCTCACGCGCGAGCAAAGTGCCTTGCTGGCCGTGGTGTTGCCCAACCCGCGGCAGTTGAAAGTGAACGCGCCTTCGCGCTATGTGCTTACCCAGCGGGACCGGACCTTGCAGCAGATGGCCCATCTGGGGGGCCCGGCCTACCTGCGCGGAATCGAGTCGCAAGCCAGGGAATAACGCGAACAACAGGGAGAGAACGATGCATCCGCAATCCACCAGTGTCCCCGCGACGGGCCCGGCGCACCATCATCGGGTATTCAAATACTACGACTTCGTGATGGCCGCCTATGTGTGCGTCCTGTTGTGCGCCAACCTGATCGGTCCGGCGAAACTGTCTACCGTCCAGGTACCGCTGATCGGCAACATCACCTTTCTGGCTGGTGTACTGTTCTTTCCCGTCTCATACATCTTTGGCGACATTCTGACGGAAGTTTACGGCTACGCGCGCGACCGGCGCTGCGTCTGGGCCGGTTTCGCGGCGCTGGCGTTTGCCGCGTTGATGGCGACCGTGATCGTCGCACTGCCCCCGGCCAACAACTGGGACGGGCAGTCCGCGGTGAAGGCGATTTTTGGCAATACCTGGCGCATTGTCGCCGCCTCGATCATTGCGTTCTGGTGCGGCAGCTTCGTGAACAGCTTGGTACTGGCAAAGATGAAACTGTTCACGAACGGCCGCATGCTCTGGACCCGCATCATCGGCTCGACATTGTGCGGCGAACTGGTCGATTCCGCTCTGTTCTATACGATCGCCTTCTATGGCCTGTGGGATAGCGATCGGGTGGTGCAGGTGTTGTTCACGCAGTACCTGCTCAAGAGCGGATGGGAGATCGTGATGACGCCGGTGACCTACCGCATCGTCGCCTTCCTGAAGCAGGCCGAACAGGAAGACTTCTACGACCGCGACACCAACTTCACGCCGTTCTCGCTGAAGGCCTGAAGTCAGTTGAGCGTCGGCGGTGCGTCGGGGCTCGAGCCCTGAGAGAACAGCCGCTCGGCGTCAATCGGATCGAAACGGTACGGACGGCCGCAGAACTCGCAGGTGACGGTGACCGCGCCCTGCTCAGCGACGATGCTGCGGATCTCATCGAAACCCAAGGCGCGTAGCAGTCCCTCGACCCGCGTGTGATTGCAGCGGCAGGCAAAACGCACCGCGGTCGCCGAAAACAAGCGGCAATCCTGATCGCGGCAAATGCTCTCCAGCACCGCGTGCGCGTCAGGCTGACGCAGCAGCTCGTGATCAAGCGCCTGCAGGTTCGATTGGGCTTCTTCCCAGACCGTCTGCGAGACCGCTGCCAGCGCCTCGCCTTGCGTGCTGGCCGCCGGCATTTTCTGGATCAGAACGCCCGCGCTGCGAGCCGCATCGGCGACCAGCGCGAGCCGCGTGGGCAGCTGCTCGGAGGTCTCGAAGTAGTTCTCGAGGCAGGCCGCGAGGCTGTCCCCCACCAGTGACACGATGCCCTGATAGCGCGTCGCGCGCTCTTCGGATTCGATCGTCACCGTCAGGCGTCCGTCGCCGACCAGCTCTCGAAAGTTCAGCGGCCCCCTGAGCTCTGACTGCGTGTTGGCGACCGCGCGCACTTCGAACTCATGCGTGCACTGCGCGACCAGCAGTTTCACGTGACCGTCGCCCGCGAGCTGCAGCGTCAGCGTACCCCGGAATTTGAGCGTCGCCGCCAGCAGCAGCGTCGCGCTGACCGCCTCACCTAACAGTGCCTCGACAGCCGGTGTGTACTGGCGGTAGCTGCGCAGCTCGCGCCACGCGCCCTCGAGTCGAATCCAGAAGCCGCGCACCGGGTGGTGTTCAAAGATGAATCGGCGCAGCGCTCCCCCGGTGCTGACGGCCGGCTCATCCACCGAGCTTCTTCTTCAGCAGCTCATTGAGCCGCGTCGGGTTGGCCTTGCCCTGCGTGGCCTTCATGACCTGACCGACGAAGAATCCGAACAGTTTCTCCTTGCCGGCGCGGTAGTCCGCAAGCTGCGAAGGATTGGCCGCCATCACCGCATCGATTGCCGCTTCGATCGCCGACTCGTCGGTGATCTGTCGCAGGCCGCGGGCGTTGATGATCTCATCGGCGCTCCTGCCCTCATCCCACATGGCCTCGAGCACCTCCTTGGCGATCTTGCCCGAGATGGTGTTGTCGGCCACGCGCAGCAGCAGTCCAGCCAGACGATCCTCATTCACCCGGCTTTCGGTGATGTCACATCCGTCGCGATTCAACAGGCTGGCCAGCTCGCCGATGACGGTGTTGGCCGTCAATTTGGGCGGCAGCATCTTGCTCGACCCTTCCGGCTGGATGCGCAGCACCTTTTCGTAATAGTTCGCCAGCTCCGCGCTGGCAGTGAGAACGCCGGCGTCGTAGGCCGACAATCCATACTGCTCGATGAAGCGATTGGCCTTATGGTCGGGCAGCTCAGGCAGGCTCAGGCACACCGCGTCGATGTACGGCTGATCGATCTCCACCGGCAGCAGGTCCGGATCCGGGAAGTAGCGGTAGTCGTTTGCGTCTTCCTTCAAGCGCATCGAGCGCGTTTCGCCCTTGTCGGCATCGTACAGGCGAGTCTCCTGAACCACCTTGCCGCCGCCCTCCAGCAGTTCGATCTGGCGGGCGACCTCATAGTTGATCGCCTTTTCGACGAACCGGAACGAGTTGAGATTCTTGATCCCCGCGCGCGTACCGAACTTGTCGGCGCCGCGTGGGCGCACCGAGACATTCGCGTCGCAGCGGAACGAGCCTTCCTGCATGTTGCCGTCGCAGATCTGCAGATAGCGCACCAGCGTGTGGATTTTCTTGAGATAGGTAACCGCTTCCTTGGCCGAGCGCATGTGCGGCTCGGAGACGATTTCGATGAGCGCCGTGCCCGCCCGATTGAAATCCACTCCGGTCTGTCCGGCCAGCCCCTCGTGCAATGACTTGCCGGCGTCCTCCTCCAGGTGCGCACGCGTCACACCAATGCGCTTGGGTGCGCCATCCTCCAGCATGATCTCCACCGCGCCACCGCTGACGATCGGCAGTTCGTACTGGCTGATCTGGTAGCCCTTCGGCAGATCCGGAAAGAAGTAGTTCTTGCGCGCGAAGATCGAGCGGCGCGCAACGCGCGCGTTGATCGCCAGGCCAAACTTCACCGCCATGCGTACCGCTTCGGCGTTGAGCACCGGCAGCGTGCCCGGGTAGGCCAGATCGACCAGATTGGCCTGC
>DATMRM010000288.1:0-5264 GCA_035566155.1 Steroidobacteraceae bacterium
CATCGGCGGCGGTGGCGGCGGATTCAATCCGATCAACACCATCCAGCGCAAGCTGGGACTGGATCGCCTCTCGATCGGCGGCGGCGGCAACGCCTCCAGCGGCGGTCCTGGCGCACCGAACGCGCTCGGTGCGGCACCCGGACAGAATGATGCCAATGCGGCGACGATCGAGGCAGGCCGCTATATCTCCAGCCGGGTCTATGTCGGTGCGAAACAATCCACGCTCGGTCCCACGCAGGCGCAGGTTCAGATCGATCTGACAAAAAAATTGAAGCTGCAGGCGACACTCGGCAACGGTGGCGGAACGGTCCAGGGAGCCACGCCGCAGAACGACCCCGGCAGCAATGCCGGCATCGCCTATCAGTTCGAGTATTAAAGCGCGTAAGATCTTAACGGCTGTCGACCGGAGGTACGCGAGCATGGACGAGCAAGTCACCGCCGAAGATCTCTACGAGCATCTCCAGGCTGTCATCCGCGACACCGAGGCATTGCTGCAGGCGACCGCCTCCTACGCCGGCGACAAGGCGGAGCAGGCCCGGGCCAAGGCCGGGGATTCGCTGCGAGCGGCCAAAGAGCGTCTGTCCGGGATGCAGGACCAGGTGGCCGACCGCGCGCGCGACTACCTGCGACAGGGCAATCAGTACGTGCGCGATAATCCGTGGCAGTCGGTGGGCATCGCGGCCGGTGTCGGGCTGCTGGTGGGTGCGTTGCTGCTCGGCAGCCTGTCGAGTCGACGAGACTGAACCATGGACTACGCGCCGCAGGAAGCGCAGGCGCCACCACCCGAGTCGCGCATCAGCCGATTCCTGACATCGTTCGGCCAGCTGCTGGTCACGCTGGTGGAGATGACCTACACCCGTCTGGAGCTCATCTTCGTCGAACTCCAAGAGGCGATTCAGGGCCTGGTCACGGTGCTCCTGTGGGGGCTGGTGGCGATCCTGGCCGCCGGCGCGACCCTGGTATTCGCAGCGGTCGCACTGATCGTCGCGTTCTGGGATACGCACCGCGTGCTGGTGGCACTGCTGGTGACGGGCTCGTTCCTGCTGATCTCGCTCGGCTCGCTCTGGGTCATGGTGCTGCGGCTGCGATCGCAGCGGGCGCTGTTTGCATCGACCCTGAGTGAGTTTGCGAAGGACCGTGAACTCATGAGGCGGCAACGCGAATGACTGCGCGCGAGCCACCCTTCGTCAGGCGCCGCGCCGAACTGCAGCTGCAATGCGCGCAGCAGCGTGCGGCGTTTGCACAGAGTGTCGAAGACATGCAGGCGAGCGTTCAGGGTCTGAATCGCGGCCTGGGGATCGTACGCGGTACGCGGCTGATGCCGATGCTGCTCGCCGCCCTCAGTGCCGCCGGTGTGCTGACGCGCGCCGGCGGCGTGGTTCGTCTGCTCGAAAAGCTCTGGGTCATCTGGCAGCTGGTGCAGCGACTGCGTCGTTCGAAGCGATGAAACCACCCAGCGCCGGTATCCTGCTGTATCGACGCCGCCAGAACGAGCTGCAGGTCTTCCTCATTCACATGGGCGGACCGCTCTGGGCGCACAAGGATGCGGGCGCCTGGTCGATCCCGAAAGGCGAGTACGGTGCCGATGAGGAACCGCTGCAGGCCGCGCAGCGCGAATTTCACGAGGAAACCGGCGCGCGGGTGAGCGGTCCGTTTCTGGGACTGCAGCCGATCCGTCAGCGCAGCGGTAAAATGGTCTCGGCGTGGGCCACGGAAGGCGAGTTCGATCCCGCGCAGCTCAGAAGCAATCTGTTCACGCTCGAATGGCCGCCGGGCAGCGGCCGGATGCAACAGTTTCCGGAAGCCGATCGCGGCGCCTGGTTTTCGCTCGCCGAAGCGGGCGGCCGCATCATTCCCGGCCAGCAGGGGCTGCTGGCTGAGCTTCAGTCGCTGCTGTCGATCCCGCCGGCCTGAGTGGCGCTATAGTAGTGTCATGAAACCGCAGACACCCAACCCGCCACCCCTGCGAGAGAACGATCCGCCTCCGGGCAAAGCTCAGAAGGAGGCCGATCAGGCGCTCGATCGCGAGCTTGACCGGGAGCTGGACGACACCTTTCCGGCCAGTGATCCGCTGCCCTGGAGTCACGAAGTCAAGTGAGTGAGTCGTGAGTGTGCATTTTTTTCAACTGAGCGTACCGGTCAGTGCGGTCGATCATGTGCTCGGGCCGCAGCACGCGCAGATCAGCGTGGTCGAGTATGGCGATTTCGAATGCCCCAACTGCAAGCAGGCCGCTGCGGCCGTGAAAATGCTGCTGCAGCGATTCCCCGAGCGCGTGCGCTTTGTGTTCCGGAATTTTCCGCTCGCCGAAGTGCACCCGCATGCGATGCAGGCTGCGGAGGCCGCCGAATGCGCCGGTGCGCAGGGACAGTTCTGGCCGATGCACGATCTGCTGTTCGAGAATCAGCTGCATCTGAAGCCCAATCACCTGCACGGGTATGCCGAGCGGCTGCGCATCGATCTGGCGCGCTACAGCGCCGAGATGGACGATCACGTCTATCTGCAGCGGGTGCGGGAACATCAGCAAAGCGGCCGTGACAGCGGAGTGCGCGGTACACCGACGTTCTTCGTCAACGGACGAGTCCAGGATGTGTCCTTCGGTATGCAGGGGCTGTTCGGCGCCGTGGAGGCCGCGCTGAAGCGTTAGCCATCCATGGCGCATCGCGAATCGATACTCCCGGCCGCGACCATCGTGCTGGCGCGCGATGAGATGCAGTTGCTGTTCCTGCAGCGCAATCCCGGCGCCTCGGCGTTCGCCGGTGCATTCGTCTTTCCCGGTGGCACGCTCGAAGAGGCCGATCGCGACCGCGAAGTCTGGCAGCGTGTGCAGGGGCTCAGTGCTGAAGAGGCCGATCGACGGCTGAATCTGCGCGACGGTGCGCTCAGCTACTGGGTCGCAGCCTTGCGTGAATGCTACGAGGAGTCGGGCATTCTGCTGGCGGTGGACGGCGGCGGACGGGCATTGCCGGCAGAGCGTGTCGCGCAACTGGCGGCGCGGCGCGATGCGCTCAACCGACGCGAGCTGACGTTCAAGGACTTTCTGGCGCAGGAAGATCTCTACATCCCGGCCGGCCAGATGGTGTACTTCGCGCACTGGATCACGCCGAAAGTGCGTCCGCGGCGCTTCGACACGCGCTTCTTCATGATTGCCGCGCCGACCGATCAGGAAGTGCAGCACGACAACACCGAGACGGTGGAAAGCCGCTGGATGAAGCCGGCCGACGTGCTCGAGCAGGTGCAGCGCAACGAGATCAAGATGGTGCACGCGACGCAGCTGATCGTCGCCGGTCTCGGCAAGTTCACCTCGCCCGCGGAGGCCGTGGCGCGGCTGCGCGCGGTAGAGTACGTGCCAATGAACCGGCCATGCGTGGCGCAGGGCAGCGAGGGACCGAAGTTCGTCCGCCACGGCGATGCGGCCTATGCCGAAGTGCTGTGGAGCGACCCGCAGGAGAGCGGCGAGTCGCTCTACGATCTGCTGGCGGATGTTCCCAAGCGCCTCGACCGGTTCGTCACGCGTGTGCTCGCTCCCAATCCCGGATTCATGACCGGACCGGGCACCAACAGCTATCTGGTCGGGGAGCGTGAGCTGATTGCGATTGATCCGGGTCCGGCCGATCCGGCGCACATCGATGCGCTCCTCGCGGCGGCGGACGGGCGCCTGCGCTGGATCGTGCTCACGCACACGCATCGCGATCACGCTCCGGGCGCGATCGCGCTGCATGAGGCGACCGGTGCGCCGATTGCCGGCCGCGCGGCGCGCGCCGACAGCGGCTACGATGTGCACGTGCCGTTTGATCGCGTGCTGCAAGATGGCGATGTGGTGCAGGTGGAAGGTGTGGAACTGCAGGCGGTGCACACACCCGGACACGCATCCAATCACCTGTGCTATCTGCTGCGGGCAACGGGCATGCTGTTCACCGGCGATCACGTGGTGCAGGGCTCGACGGTCGTCATCGCGCCGCCCGACGGCAGCATGAATGCGTACCTGCGCTCGCTCGAGCGCCTGAAGTCACTGGATGTGGTGATTCTGGCGCCAGGCCATGGGTATCTCATCGGACAGCCGCAGATCGAAGCCGCCCGCCTGATCGCGCACCGCTTGGGCCGCGAAGGCAAAGTGCGCGCCGCGCTGCGCAACGCCGGCGGCAGTGCGACGCTTGAGGCCCTGCTGCCGAAGGTGTACGACGACGTGCCGGCGGCGATTCATCCGGTGGCGGCGCGCTCGTTGCGCGCACACCTGGACAAACTGGTCGAGGACGGTGAGGTGAGTGTCAGTGCGGGCGTCTGGGCGAGCCGGCTGTCACCTTAACCGCACCCCGTCGCGGGCGAGCGCTAGCTTCGCGCCGGCAGCCGCACGAAGCGCCGCGCCATCGCCGGCAGCACGAACAGGTTCAGCAGCGTCGAGGACAAGAGTCCACCGAGCACGGTCACCGCCATCGGGCCTTCAATCTCCTGTCCGGGCTGCTTCATGCCGAAGGCAAGCGGAGCCAAGCCGAAGGCGGTGACCGCTGCGGTCATGAGTATCGGCACCAGACGCTCGTTGGCGCCGCGCACGACCAGTTCTGCATCCCAGGCCAGTCCTTCCACCACCACCAGGTGCTCATAGTGCGCGAGCTGTAGAATCGCATTGCGGGCACTGACACCGAACACGGTCACCAGTCCGAGTACCGTACCCAGAGACAGGCCGATTCCGGTGATCGCGATCGCGATCACACTTCCGATGAGACTGAATGGCAGATTGGCCATCACCAGCCAACTGTTGGAGCGCCATCGGAACGACATGAACAGCACCACCAGGATGAGCGCGAGCGCGAGGCCGGAATACATCAGCAGCTCGCTGCGTGCCTTGCGTTCGGCCTCCGCGGCGCCAGTGAATTCGATGAACACGCCGGGGGGCAGTTTGACCGACTGGGCGATCGAGCGCTGCGCCTCACGCACGATCTGCTGCAACGAGCCCTGACCCACATTGAAGGTGACGCTGACGCGTCGCTGGCCGCCGTCGTGTTCGATGCTGTAGCGATCCGAACCGAGCGACAGATGTGCCACCTGCGATAGCGGCACCTCGCCGAGGGGGCCGCTGATCATGAGCTTGGCGAGTTGCTCGGGCCGATGCCGTAAGGCATCCGGCAGCAGCAGGACCGTGTCCACCGTGCGCGTGCCGAGGAAGGTCTGGCCGACGGCCGCCCCCGTGTAGGCCGATTGGATGGATTCCAGCACATCCTGTGTCCGCAGTCCCGTGGCCGCCAGCGCCTGCGGCTGAAGCTCGATT
>DATMRM010000289.1:0-6612 GCA_035566155.1 Steroidobacteraceae bacterium
CGCATCGAACTCGCGAAGAAAGGCGGCACCTGGGTGCTTCCCAGCCAATTCGATGCTCCGGCCGATAGCGCGCGCGTCTCGAGTTTGCTGGACAGATTGTCGTCGCTCAAGCGAGGATTGCCGATCGCGACCAGCGATGCCGCGCTGAAGCGCTTCAAACTGGTCGACTCAGATTTCGAACGTCGCGTCGAACTGAAATTCAGCGGCAAGACACTCGACACGGTCTATCTTGGGGATTCGCCCGGGCTGCGCAAGTCCGACGCCCGTACGGCCAGCGATCGCGCGGTGTACGCGGTGGATCTTCCGACTTATGAGCTGCCCACGGATGTCGCTTCATGGCTGAACGCGGATGTGTTGCATGACGACGTCGGCAACCTGACCGAGCTGGATGTCGGCAGCGGCCAGAGCGACAAAGTCGAACTGTTGAAGCAGCAGGGCAGCGACAAGCAAGCCAGCAGCACGTGGACCGATCCTGCGCTGACAGGCGACAGACATGTCGATAGCACCCATGCTGAAGCGTTCGCGCAACAGGTCACCCAGCTGCGGGTGGATGGCGTGCTTGGGACTGAGCCCAAGCCGGAGTGGCAACAGGATCACCCGGCGTTGAGGCTTGAGCTAAAGGATGATAAATCCCATAGCGTGGACTGGTTGCTCTCGAAACCCACCAGCGGCGACTTTTATGTGCTGAAGAGTTCGCTTCATCCCTGGTACTTCTCGGTGAGTTCGTCAGCGGCCAAGGCTATGATCGACGCGAGTGGACGCGACCAGCTCATCGTTGCCGCGAAGCCACAGAGCAAAGGATCAGGGAAGACCTAGCGTTTGCCATCGATCGACAGGAAGTCGCAAAACCAAGCATGAAGATCGGCCTGCTCATCGATCACGGCAAGGCCGTGCGCATCCCGCTGCTCATCATCTTGGCCGGTGTCGCGCTGACCTTTTGGGTAGATCAAATACAGGAGCTGTTTTTGCTGCTCGTATCCGACAGCAGTGTGACGGAACGGATCGATGTGATCATCATGGCGGCACTGCTCGGCTTTGCCGTGTGGCATACGTCCCGCACGGTCTATCGGTTCGACATCCCTACGATACCGACGCTGTCGGATCCGCGCGCGGAAACGCTGCGCGAATGGGCGCCGCGCATTCTTGGGATGCTGGTGCCACTGTTGATGGGGATCGGAACCTGGAGCGCGCAGCACTCGACGGGATTGCGAAACTCCAGTGAAGAGACGTCGCTTGCGCTGACGGCCCTGTTTTTCATTGAGGCTGTCGCGCTGTTGGTGTTCTTCGTGCTTCGACGCCGCGTTTTCCGCAAGGTCAGTTCATTGGCAAGCCGTCCCGCGTGCGACCCGCGTGTATCGGACTGGCGCGAGCTGCCGCTGTCGGTACGCCTGGTGTACCTGAGCATCATGGCTCTGAACATCGTCGCATTGTTTGTCGTCACCTACGCTCACGGCTTTCTCGCGCAGGCGCTCACCTCTCTGGGTGTGGTGCTGATGTGTGCCTCGTTTCTCACCGTAACCGGTACCTACCTTACGATTCAGGCCTCGCGCTGGCAGTTTCCGCTGCTGAGCTTCCTGCTGCTCGAGTCGCTGCTGCTGCAGCTGCTGAATGTCAGCGACAATCATCACGTGAGGCTCTACGAGGGCATGCACTCCAATGATGCCCCGGATCCGGATCGCGTGGTGGCGGCCGCTGCGTTGGCCATGTCCTTCGAACAATACGAAGAGAGCTGGAGCCAGGCGCAGCACAGCGGACCGGTCTATGTCGTCTCCGCGGAGGGAGGCGGCATCCGGGCTGCGGCGTGGACAGCGCTGGTATTGTCGGAACTGGAAGCTCGATCCAATGGCGAGTTCTCGAAGCACATGCTGCTGGGAAGCGGGATCTCCGGCGGCAGTCTCGGGCTGGCGCTGTTTTCGGTGATGGTCAGCGCAGAGCGGCGCGGCGTCCTGCTGCCCAAGGACCTGCCGGACCTGGCGCGCTCTTTCAATGAGCGTGATTTTCTGGGTGCAACCATCGAAACCATGTTCCTCACCGACTTTCTGCAGCGGTTCGTGCCAGGCAAATGGTTCATTGACCGTGGCGAGCGGCTGGAGCAGGGCTGGGAGCGCGCCTGGCAAGAGATTTGCGTCAAACAGGCTGCACAGCGAACCCGCCCACCGGTTGCTACCGGCGATGCCGTGGCGCGGGTCTGCTCTCTGTTCGCGAGCCAATGGTCCGCTCTGTGGCAGCCTGGCATGCCGGCGTTGTTTCTGAATTCGACTCAGGTGGATTCGGGTGAGCGGTTCATCCAGCACCCGTTCTCCTCGATCCGGCAGGGCGGGGACATTCTCGGCTTCTTCAACGCGGCGACCTCATCCGCCGGAATCCTGCCGGGCTCCAGTCCACTCAGTGCCGTCGTTCATGACAGCGCGCGATTTACCTATATCAGTCCGGCCGGTACCTTGCCGGATGCTTCGCACCTGCGCGACAAAGACGTCTTAGTCAGGCAGGTCGTGGACGGGGGGTATTTCGAAAATTCCGGCACGACCACACTGGCCGAGTTGCTCGAGTTCGTGATCCAGAGAAAGGGCGTATTGCGGGAGCGTTGTCGGGACACACTGGGACGGGCGGACCAGTGTCCGATCCGCCTGATCCATATCAGCAATGATCCGTCAGTAGAGTCCATGCGCAGCGACGATGACTGCGGTCAGAAGCCGCCGCCTCCCCGGTATGGCGAGATCCGCGCACCATTGATGGCGCTGGTGAACACCCGCGATGCACGCTCCGCCACCGCGCGCGCCGCGATCCGCAGTCTGTTCGCAGGCGACCAGGTTCAGATATCCGCCACCGACCCGTTTACCGACCGCACCGTCTATCACTTCAGGCTGTGCCAGGGACAGCATCACCTGCCACTCGGGTGGACGCTCTCACCCAAGGCCTATGGCGAGATGCGACGACAGTTGGGAGTCAGGGGCGATCAGCAGGGCGCAGCACCGATCGAGCCGCGCACGGGCCCGGACCGTAAGCAACTCGACACGATTCTTGCCGAACTCAGCGCGAACTGAGCGTCGTCTTCCCGGAGGTTTTCCCGGTTCGCAACAAATCTGTCACGCGGACCGTGGACGATTTGCCGGATCGAGCTCTTGGAGGCACCTCATGGCAGACCTTTCGACCCTCAGTCACGACGAAGTCATTCGGCGCATCGGCCTGGACCTGGCCGACGCCTATGACGAAGAACTGGAGATGGAGCTCGAGGACCGCCATCCCCTTCCGGACGGCCAGGCCTCCGAAAGTGCCGAGGATTCAACCAAGGAATACCGTCGTCAGTACTTTCGACAGCTCTTTCGACTGCAGTCCGAATTGGTGAAGCTGCAGGACTGGATCGTCGACACCCGCCAGAAGGTCGTCATCGTGTTCGAAGGACGTGACGCTGCCGGTAAGGGCGGTGCCATCAAGCGCATTACTCAACGGCTCAATCCGCGCGTTTGTCGCGTGGCCGCATTGCCCGCACCGAATGATCGCGAGCGCACCCAGTGGTATTTCCAGCGTTACGCCACCCACCTGCCCGCTGCCGGCGAGATCGTGCTGTTCGATCGCAGTTGGTACAACCGGGCGGGGGTTGAACATGTGATGGGCTTCTGCACTCCGGAAGAGTACGAAGAATTCTTCCGCTCGGTGCCCGAATTCGAGCGCATGTTGGTGCGATCCGGCATTCGCTTGCTGAAGTATTGGTTCTCGATTACCGATGAGGAACAGAACTTACGGTTTCTCGGACGCATTCACGATCCCTTGAAACAGTGGAAGCTCAGCCCGATGGACCTCGAATCGCGCCGCCGCTGGGAGGACTACACCCGAGCCAAGGAAGTCATGCTGCAACGCTCACACATTCCCGAAGCGCGCTGGTGGGTGGTGCAGGCGGTCGACAAGAAGCGCGCCCGCCTGAACTGCATTGATCATTTACTGAAGCAGTTCCCGTATCAGGAAGTTCACAAGGAATCGATCGTGCTGCCCCAGCGCTTACACCACGATGATTATGCGCGGCACCCCGTGGCCGCAGAGATGCTGGTGCCGGAGATCTACTAGCTGCAGTCGATTACCTTCGGTATACGGATTGCGCCGACAATAGACAGCGCCGGCTCATGGGAATACAAGTCCGGAAGCGATACCGGAGACTTGTATGTCCCCCCTCCTCAGCGCCTATTTCTTTTCAGGTTCAATGAAGCACGAGACCGCGAAACGGATACTCGCGCCGATTGCCAGACGTTTCATGACTGGCGAACCTGCCGACACGATTGACCGCCTGTTCTCATCGAAGCACGTCAATGATCTGCGGCTGATTCTGGCGGTGGCGTTCACGGCAGTGGCGTGGATCGTATTCTTTGCGGGGCTGACAGCGCTCATCGATTTCGCCGATGTCATGCATAAGGCGCACGACGGAGCGCTCGATGAATCGATTGATCTGCTCAAGACCGCGGGTGGGGATCTGATCAAGATCTCGGCGCCGGTGATCGGGATATTCGGCGCAGTGCTCGCGTGGGCATACCAGGTCGGCAGCAATCGGCTGGGTGTGGTGGATCTGTTCGCCTGTGAAATCGACACGCTTTGTCGGGTGTGTACCGTCACCAATCTCGTGGACCGACAGATTTCACACTATGCGCAGATCCCGGGTACGGGCAGCGTTGCGGACGGCGAAGAACCCGCGAACCGCGAATTCAGCTCAGCGGAAAACTATTTCCCGATCCTGGACAGCAATGCGCCTGACCTGCAGAGCCTCGAAGCGAGAGTCGTCATCAACATCACGGCGTTCTACACCTTCATGAAGTCGATGCGCGATTCACTGCGCAGATTACCCGACGTGCGCGGCGAATCGGCGTGGCATGAATCGATGAGCAATATCATTTATATGCTCTATCTGGCGCTTGAGAGCGCGCGTCATGCGATCACGGATCTGGTGGAGTTCGAGCCGCAGCAAGCCGAGCGCACGATGGTCATCCTGCTGAGCGAACTGACGGCATACCGGTTCCTGCGCCTGCAGTACATGGATCGTACCGACGTGCACAATGACCGACTGATCTTGAGGGGCCCTGAATACCGTTCCCTGGTGCCGGAGTTGTGCCGGCTGGTACGCAGCCATGCGCGCGGCGTACTCGATCAGGGCAACAAGGATCAGCAATGGGCCGCCGCGTTGCAGCTACTGCCCGAGCTGGAGAAGCGCTACGACGCTTTGAGGCAACTGCCGCTTGGCTGCGGGCGCAATCCGGACGATACGATCACCGCAATCTGAAGCATCAGGATGCGGCCCTCGGTCGATAGGAGAAATGCTGCCCGCCGACCGCAGCGGCGTAAATCAATCCGCCCTTGGCGACGGTGAATACGGCCATGCCGCGCTCATAAGCGCCGGCGGTGGTGGCGTTCTGAGCGGTGCCGCTGGCATTGGCCTGGACACCGTTGGTGGCGACACTGGCACCCGCGCCGGCAGTGATCGCGACAGCATGAGCACCCGCCGCGAATTGAAAATTGCCGCTTTCGAATTCTTGTAGCGCATGCTCATCTTCGAAGAAGACGATTTCGCTGTAAACCTGCCCACCTGCCTGAAATCCGAGACTCAGACCACCTATCGTGCTGTAGCCCAGCAGGTGGCCGTTCCGATACACGCGCCCTTTGCCGATCTGCCCGCCCACCACCAATGCACCCTCACCGACGTTCGGGAAGACGGCATAGGCGTACGCGGAGTGAAAGAAGTCACGACTTTCGCCCGCGGCCCGGAAGTTGGTGATCGCGTCAGCATAGTTGTTCGCGTTGGCCGCAAAGGGGCTGGTCAGTGCAGCCGCTGCGTACAATGCCAGCCAGGAAGAGCGCCTCATACTCAATCACCTTATTGGACATTCAACATCGCGAGTATTGCAATGCGTCAGCGTGCGTACCATAGGAAATCAGGAGCGTGCGCCGGAACGCTTCTCCTACGATGGGTGTCAGCCAACGAGAGGTTTTAACGGCTCAGCACACATTGGGTGTAAGCTACGAGCCGTTTTCTACCCACAACGACCAATAAGAGAACCAAGGAGAGGTCTGTGAAGAAACTACCTATATTGCTATTGGCCTGCCTGATTCCGGTCGCTGCGCTCGCGGCCAGCCCGTGGGACGGCACATGGAAGGGGCGGCTTAGCTCCATGAAGACCACGGGAAATCCCGACCGGTTCGAACTCAACAACGGGCTGTATTCGTGCCAGAGTTGCGCTCCGCCCTACAAGATCAAGGCCGATGGTACCGATCAGCCAGTACCTGATCATGCCTATCTCGATACCGAGTCGGTCAAGGTGGTGAATGCCTCGACGGTTGAACTGACCGACAAGAAGGCGGGCAAGATCAGCGCCTGGGTCTCCTACACGGTGTCAGCCGACGGAAAGACGCTGAGCGGCAAGTTCAAGAACTACACCGGCGAGAAGGAAGTCACCGGGAGCTTTACGGAAACACGAGTTGCCGCGGGGCCCGCCGGTTCTCATGCAACCTCCGGAAGCTGGCAGCAGCAGAAGACCAGCGATATGTCGGAAGCAGCGCTCACCACAACGCTGGCGACGACCGCCACGGATTTAAAGATGAGTTCGAATGGGCAGAGCATCGATGCCAAGTTCG
>DATMRM010000290.1:0-11869 GCA_035566155.1 Steroidobacteraceae bacterium
GACTCGACCCAAAGCCGGCGGCGCAAATCCCGCGCGTGACAGGCTGAACAGCATGCGCGTGGTGATGTAGAGCTGGCTGTTCATGGCCGACAGGGCCGCCACCAGGACCACAAAATTCATGACGGCCGCGGCGGACGGCACGTGCGAGGACTGCATCACCAGGACGAACGGGCTTTGTGAGGAGCCGGCCTGCGTCCACGGGATCACTGCCAGCATCAGCGCCAGGGTCAGCAGATAAAAAAGAATCAGGCGCACGATGGTCGAGCGAAACGCACTTCTCACGGCCTGCTCCGGGTTCGCCGCCTCGCCGGCGGCCACCGCAATCATCTCAATGCTGAAGTAGCTGAATACCGCGATGATCACGGCGATCCACAGGCCGCCGATACCATGCGGCAAGAATCCGCCGTAGGCGGTGTAGTTGTGAAAGCCGACCGTGCCGCCCGCAGATACCGAGATCACATAGGCTGCCAGCATGATGAAGACAATGATCGCGGTGATCTTGATGAGTGAGAACCAGTACTCGACCGAGCCGAAGGCGCTGACGCTGAACGCATTCACCGCGACCAGCATCGTGGAGAAGCCGACGATCCAGCACCAGCCGGGCACGGCGGGAAACCAGAATCTCATGTACAGCGCTACCGCGGTGACCTCGGTTCCCACCGCCAGCACCGTCGCGGTCCAGTAGGCGTAGCGCACCATGAAGCCAGCCAGCGGGCCGAGGTAATGTTCGGCGTAGGCACCGAATGAGCCGGTGGTCGGATGTGCCAGCGTCATCTCGGCGAGACATCCCATCAGCAACAGGCCAATGAGGGCGCCGATCGCATAGCTGATCAGCACAGCGGGTCCCGCTGTGCCGATGGCAAAACCGCTGCCCAGAAACAGCCCGGTCCCAATCGCGCCGCCAATCGCGATCATCGACAGCTTGGCGGCGCTGAGTGTCTTTCGCAGTCCTGCTTCGCGGCGGGCGATGGCGGAGAAGTCGCCCGTCGTACGTGTGGCCTCGTGCACGCCGTCATTCTATCCTGATCAAGTAGACTGCTGCCGTATGCACGGCCATCGGGACAATCCGGGATTTGGCATTCTGTGTGATGCCGTGGCCTATCGGCGTTTGGTGGTTGTCACCGGCAGTGGCGTGTCGGTCGGTCTGGCGAAGCCGGGCTCGGATCCGACGACCTTGCCGACCTGGCATTCGGTCCTCACGCAGCTGCAGGATCGATTCGCCTCCCGGCTGGGGGCGGTGGCCCCGGACGTGGATCTGCTGCTGAGCGCGCAGCCACGCACTTCCGACTACCTGATCGAGGCGGCAACGCTGATCCGCGAGACCGTCGGGGTCGGGGACTATCGGGACGCCGTCGTTCAGCTCACGACCGCGGCGGACGATGCGCGCACCCCGCTGCACGATCTGATCGAGGATCTGGAGCCGCTGGGCATCATCACCTTCAACTACGATCTCGGGCATGAGAATGCGTATCGCGCGCGCCGCCATGACCGGCATCGCATGCATCGGGCCATCTATTCCGATGAGCGCAAGCTCCGGGCGGTGCTGGCGGAGGAGTTTCGATCGCGCTTCCTGCTGAAGGCGCATGGCTGCATCTCGCGACCGAAGACCATTGTTCTCGATCGCGCCTCGTATCGCGAGGTGATGGCGCGGCAACTCGGCTATCGCGCCTTTGCGCACCATGTGCTGGCACGCTTCAGCGCGCTGATCGTGGGATTCGGTCTCAACGATCCGGACTTCGGCGACCTGCTGCAGAGCTTCGAGGCGAACTTTGGCGGTGGCGTCGGCGAACACGTCTATATCTGGAAGCGTGGTCAGCGCGAGGACGAGGAGGCACGCGCACTGGTGCTGCGCCGGCGCTACGGTCTGGTATGCCTGTTCGTTGACAGCTTCGATGACGTGCGCACCGTGATCAGTGATGCGCGCACGCACATGGGGGCGGAGCTGCGTCGCACGATCACGGCAACGCTCAAGCGCAGTGCCGATGTCGAGGAGTTCCGCCAGCTGCGGCGCAAGGCACACATCGAGCTCGGGCGCCTGAGCGTCGCGGGCGCGCGCGTGGCCGCCACGGCGCTCACCTCGGTGGTCAACGACGATGCCGAGCCGGTGCTGATACGCGCCGAGGCCGCCTATTCGCTCGGCAAGATCCGTCCGACCACCCCGGGGGTAGCCGATTTTCTGCTCGGGAGCATCCGCACGGGTACGCCGCCGCCCATCGTCACATCCTCCCTGGCTGCGCTGCTGCAGATGGACCCGCCGGTGGATGATCAGCTGGCGATCTGGACAGCGCGGGCGGCCTCCCTGGAGTCGGCCTGCGCAGAGGCGGATCGGCTGTCGGGGGATCCCGAGTCGCGCCACCCGCCCCGCGCGCGGAAATACCTCGAAGCCCTGATTGCCCGATGGACCGCCACCAGCTCCTAAAGAGCGTCTGTTCCTGTAGTACAGTTGCAACCTCAGGCAGTGACGATTCGTTAGCATTTCATCACTCCAGCCCGATCCAGGATATCGGCCAAAGGAGATAGCGGATGAGCGTTGAGAAACCCCTGCCGCCCACGACGGCTGAGCTCAAGGATTCGCTCGATACGGCGATGGTGCGTCGCCTGGATCGTCTGGGGTTGGCCGGTCAGGACGACCACTGGGCCGAACGCTACGTGCTGTGCGAGCACCTGATCGACCCGCTGGAAGCGGATTCACGCGAACAGTTTGAGGCTACCTGCCGTTTCATTCGCGATCTGATCGCGCATCGCTGGGTGAAGACGCGCCGCGCGCGCGAGCAGGCCGCACCCAAGCGAATTCACTATCTGTCGATGGAGTTTCTGCTCGGTCGCACGTTGCGCAACAACATCATGAATCTGTCCGCCGAGCCGCTGGTGCGTCATCAGCTCGACGAGCAGAAGTGGAATCTCGACGCGTTGATAGAAGAGGAACCGGATGCGGGCCTGGGCAACGGTGGCCTGGGTCGTCTGGCCGCCTGTTTCATCGATTCACTCGCGACCTTGCAGTATCCGGCCATCGGCTATGGACTGCGCTACGAATATGGCATTTTCAAACAACTGATCCGCGACGGCGCACAGTTAGAGCAGCCCGACAACTGGCTGCACTGCCAGGATCCATGGGAAATCGAGCGTCCCGGCCGCGGCTACGTCGTACCGCTGAATGCGACCTTCGAGATGCGCGGCAATCAGGTCAATTTCACGCGCAACCGGCCGTCCAATCTGCTGGGCATGGCTTACGACCGGCCGGTCGTCGGCTATGGCGCCAAGTGCATCAACACGCTGCGTCTGTGGCGCGCCGCCGCGCCGCAGTCGTTCGACTTCGCCGAATTCTCGCACGGTGATTTCGCCGGGGCGGTGATCGACAACGTGGCCGCCGAGTCGGTGACCCGCGTGCTGTATCCGGATGATTCGACCGAAGCGGGGCGCGCGCTGCGGTTCCTGCAGCAGTACTTCCTCGTGAGCTGCTCGTTGCAGGACATCATCGCGCGCTTCACCAAGCGTGGACGCTCGAACGTAGACTGGGCCAGTCTGCCGGATCGCATCGCAGTGCAGATGAATGATACGCATCCGGCTCTGTGCGTCGCTGAGCTGATGCGGATCCTGCTCGACCAGGCGCGCCTTCCCTGGGATCAGGCCTGGGACCTCACGCAGCGCTCGTTGGCCTACACCAATCACACACTGCTGCCGGAAGCACTGGAAAAGTGGCCGGTAGATCTGTTCGAAACGCTGATTCCCCGGCAGCTGGAGATCATCTACGAGGTCAATCGTCGCTTTCTGGACCATGTCCGGGCACGTTTTCCCGCAGATGAGCGGCGCGTGCAGCGCGTCAGCCTGATCGAGGAGGGGTCCGGCCGGCGCGTGCGCATGGCGCACCTGGCGGTGGTGGGCTCCCACAGCACCAACGGGGTAGCGGAGATTCATTCGCAGCTGCTGCGCACGCGCGTGCTGCACGACTTCGCAGAGATCTATCCCGAACGTTTCAACAACAAGACCAACGGTGTGACGCCGCGCCGCTGGCTGCAGCAAGCCAATCCGTCGCTGTCGCGCCTGATCACCGACACGATCGGCAAGGATTGGGTGCTGGATATGTCGCAGGTGCGCAAACTGCTGCCACTGGCGAATGATGCCGGATTCCGCAAGCAGTTCCGCGACGCCAAACGCGCGGCGAAAGTCGCGTTTGCCGACTGGCTGCGCGCGACAAGCCACCAGACGGTCGATCCGGACTCGATCTTCGACAGCCAGGTCAAGCGCATCCACGAGTACAAGCGCCAGCTGCTGAATGTGCTGCACATCGTGGTGCTGTACAATCGCGCGCGCCACGACCCCAACTACGCGATGCATCCGCACACGTTCTTGTTCGCGGGTAAGGCCGCTCCGGCGTACCACTTCGCCAAGCTGGTCATCAAGCTGATCAACGCCGTGTCGGCCACCATCAATGCCGATCCATCGGTGCGGGGACGCCTGCAGGTGCTGTTCCTGCCCGAATACAACGTCAGTCTGGCCGAGCGCCTGATCCCGGCCAGCGACGTGTCGGAACAGATCTCCACGGCTGGCTACGAGGCGAGCGGCACCGGCAACATGAAGTTCATGATGAACGGCGCGCTCACCATCGGAACCCGCGATGGCGCCACCATCGAGATGGCGCGCGAGGCGGGCGAGGAGAACTTCTTCCTGTTTGGTCTGACCGCCCAACAGGTGGCCGACAGCGAGGGCTGGTACGATCCGAACTGGCACTACACCCACGAGCCCGAGACACGCGAGGCGCTGGATCTGATCGTGTCGGATCACTTCAGTCCGAACGATCGCGGCGTGTTCCTGCCGATCCGGCGCGCGCTGCTCGACTACAAGGATCACTACCGACATCTGGCGGATCTGACCGACTACGCGCGAGCGCATCGTGAGCTGGATGCGACTTACCATGACCCGCAGACCTGGTCGCGCAAGGCCATCATCAACGTGGCCTGCTCGGACAAGTTCTCGAGCGATCGCACGATCCGGGAATACGCGGACGAGATCTGGGGCCTGAAGACATCAACCGTCAGCTAGTGTCAAACTGGGCGGATGTCCAAGGGATTGCTGCTGGTCGATCTTTTCAGTCACGGGGACCTTCAGGTCTACGTTGACGCGATTCGCGGCGAGAAGCTGGCGCTGCAGGTCGAGACGGCCGACACGCGCCCGGATGCGCTGACCAAGGCTCGCGACTGTTCCATCCTCGCCATTCTGGATCCGGCGATTGATCAGACCCTGATCGATCATATGCCGCGGCTCGAGTGGATCCATGCACTGACCAGCGGCACCAATCGCATCACGAGCCTGAGGTACGCGCGGCGCCCATTGATCAGCAATTCCAGCGGCATTCACGGTCCGCAGATGGCGGAACTGACGTTGCTGCACATGCTCTCGGCGGCGCGCGATTTTCCGAAGATGCTGGTCAACGCGGCCGCAGCACGCTGGCAGCGCTGGCCACAGATGCTGCTGGCGGGCAAGCGCGTACTGATTCTGGGGGTCGGGAAGATCGCTGAGGCCTTGGCTGTGCGTTGCACGGCCCTCGAGATGACGGTGGTCGGTATGAGCGGCTCGCGCACCGAGGCACCTGGATTCGAGTGTATCGTGCCACGCGAGCAGGTCGGGATGCAGGCGCGGGAAGCGGACTTCGTCGTCGTCCTGCTGCCGTATGATCCGGCCAATCATCTGTTCGTCAATGAGGCTTTCCTGCAGCAAATGAAGCAGGGGGCCATATTGATCGGCGTATCGCGCGGCCAGGTGGTGGATGAACAGGCACTGCTTCGGGCCCTGGAAAGCGGGCATCTGCGCCACGCCGGGCTGGACGTATTCGCGGTCGAGCCGCTGCCGGCCAACAGCCCGCTCTGGAAGTCTCCACATCTCACGCTGACACCGCACGTCGGTGGCATGAGTGACCGCTATGCGCTGCAGGCTCTGCCGATCCTGCTGCACAATCTCAAGGCGTTCCTGGGCGGGCAACCCGGCGAAATGCTCAACCGGGTGCCCTGACGAGTGCAGGTTTTTTCCGAAATCACCTACATCCGAACCTCGTGACGTCTTGCCGGCTTTCTGCAAGCGAGGCCGTAGCATCCGCCCATGCGTTTCACATGGAGAGGGTCAATGCACAAATGCAGCAAGCTGGCACTGGCGGTGGGTGCCGTGGTCGCTCTCATGAATCTGAGCGGGTGCATCGTCGCCGAGCGCGACCACGATCACGGTCCGTATACCTGGGAGCATGGTGACCGGATCGATCATTACGGGCATCGGGAAGCCGGCTGGTGCGATCGCCACCACGAGGATGAGCACTGCCGTTGAGAGCGGCCGGAACTAGGCGCGCAGCCCGACGATTTCCGCCTCGCGGCCAAATACCTGCAGGATGTCGCCTGCACGGCGTCCGATCAGGGCCTTGGCGACCGGCGAGGTCCAGCTCAGCAGGCCGGCGGCCGGATCGGCTTCATCTTCGCCAACCAGACGGAAATCACGCCCGCTGCCATCGTCGAATTGCAG
Organism: Steroidobacteraceae bacterium; assembly: GCA_035566155.1. GTDB lineage: Bacteria > Pseudomonadota > Gammaproteobacteria > Steroidobacterales > Steroidobacteraceae > FEN-1191. Next base: position 6,505 of record DATMRM010000290.1, read on the forward strand.
CCGCACGCTGACACCGAAGCGCACCACCTTCGGATCCGGGGATGGCTCAACCACCCGCGCGCTGTCGCGGCGCTGACGCCAGTAGCGCAGCTCCCGATCAATGCCGGGCAGGGTCGCCTGATCCTCCGCAGCCACCGCGGCGTCGCGCTCGGCGTTCAATGCGTGCACGCGCGCGTCGATCGTTGCCAGTCCGCTGAGCGTGACGAAATTCGGGTGCGGACTGATCGGCCGATCCGGCAACTCGATCACTTCTGCTTCCGTTTCGCGTACAAAGGCTCGACTCATGATTCAAGAGTGCTCTGTTTGTGTGCATCCGCCAAGTCCGTCGTGCGCATGGCTCTGTCGGAGTGGGTTGACCGTGATCCTTAAGGGTTCGGAGCGTTCGGCGCGGGAGGAAGAGGGGCAATGCGCACATTGGAAGAATCCTGCTTGTCCTGATCGGCGCAGTCCAGTTCATCCAGGCGTTCGTGCAGTCGCTCGATGCGCTGATCGGCTTTGGCCTGGGCGGCGGCGACGATCTGTGGATTGGTGCTGAAGCTAGCCGCTTCGCGCTGGGATTCCTGATTGGCGCGGATCTGATCGCGCAGCTGCTGACACTGCGCGGCGAGCGGATCATTGCTGTTGGTCGCAGTGGCGGTGGCGGCGTCCGCGCGACTGCGCAGCACCGGCGGATCAGAACAGGACGCCTGCAGCAGCGCCGCACTGAGTACGCCCGCGTACAGGATCGGCGTGAAGAGTCCTCTCATGATTGCCTGCCATTATTGCTCTGCCACAAGCGGCCGGCTATAGCTGCAAGGTATAGACCGGCCGCTTCGCGGTCGCGTTCCCTAAAGAACTCTTAACGTGCGCTCACGAACTGTCCGCTCAGGTCCGAAAAGATGATCTCCACGCGCCGGTTCTGCTGCCTGCCTGCGGCGGTCTCGTTGGTGGCGATCGGCAGCGCCTTGCCGCGTCCGACCGCCTGCACCCGGCCGGAATCGACACCGCGGCTCTCCAGTGCATGGGCCACGGCACCGGCACGTCGTTCGGACAGGCCATCGTTGTAGCTGTCCGAGCCCTGGCTGTCGGTATGGCCCTCGATGCGCACCTCGATGCTGTGGTGCTGCTGCAGAAACTGCGCGACGCGGTTCAGTGAATCATCGGCACCGGGCTTCAGCACATCGCTGCCGGTATCAAACAGCAGATTGCTGCCCAGCGTCAGCACCATGCCGCGTTCGGTCTGCTTCGCCTGCAGGGAGTTGAGTTCCTCCTGCGCGGCCTGTGCCTGCGCCGCGGAGGCCTGCGCATCGGCCTGTGCGCTGCGCGCCTGTTGCTGGGAAATTTCGGCCTGGGCGATTGCTGATGCCGCCTGCTCGCGTGCCACCTGCGTCTCGCGCTCGCGAGCTGCCAGCAACACGGCATCTCGCTGGGATTGCGCCTGTGCCATCTGCTGACGGGCGCGATTCTCATCAACCACCGCCTGGCCGATGTCGGCGCGGCGCTTGGCCAGATAGGCGAGATGATCGATTTCAGCCTGTGGTTTGCGCTCACGCGCCGCGCTTTCCGCCGCCGCCAGTGCATCGCGTGCATCCTGCAGCGGTTTGCCTGCGGTCTGCTGCGCCAACGGGTCGGCTTCCAGTTGATCGACCGCGCTGCGCGCCGCCATCAGCTGGGGATCCTCCGGTGGTGTGGTCGCGCACGCGGTCAGTAGGGTGGCGAGGGCACAGGCCGGCAGCATTCCATAGAGTGAGAATGTCTTCGTGGACTGTCGTTTGGTGGCGTTCACGGGTTGGGTCTCCATGTGGGTGTCACGGCGGTTCAGCGCTGCACGGGCTGCCCGACCGTCGTTGAATCCGCGGGCGCGACGATGACCGATGAGGTCGGCGGATCCTGCCGGCGAGTCTCGTTGTGAAGCGTCTGCGTGCCGGCATTGACCTCGGCGAGGGCCTGCTCAGCCTTGATCGCGCGCGTGCGGGCCATCGCCACTTCGGCGTCGGCCGAGGACTCCTGCGCCCGGTGTGCGGCCATGACCGGTTGGTTGTCGTATGCGTCCTGGTCGGCCTGGCGCAGCTTGCTGCGGGCCGATTCCAGATCGGCGCTGGCAAACTGTGAAGCATCGCTCTGCTCCGCCTGCGAAATCAGCGCGCGGGCGGCTGCGACCTCCGGTAGCTGGCGGGGAGAGGTGACACAGCCGGCCAGGGCCAGCAGCGCGGCCGAGGCTGCGAGCAGATGAGCACTGCTGGTGTTGGACATGTGCTGTCTCCTGTTGCTGAGGTGGATAGTGTCGGCACTGCCTGCATCCCCGGCTGTAGGCGCGGAGCCTGCCGAAGCGGCGGAAAAGCGACCGCGGGTGGCCGAACGGGAGGCCCGTGGAGCGTCGGACGACTCCTATCTCGGCTATAATTCGCGGCCCATTTGGGTGCGCGTGAGCGCGAAAGTGGCGGAACGGTAGACGCGCTGGCCTTAGGAGCCAGTGGGGCAACCCGTGAGAGTTCGAGTCTCTCCTTTCGCACCACCTACTCGATCGCCGGTTATGACAACTTCATGGAAAGCGGCACGATGCAAGTATCGATGACTACGACCAAGGGCTTGGAGCGACGCCTCGAGGTGGCAGTGCCCGGCGAGCGCGTGGCAAGCGAAGTGGACCAGCGCCTCAAACAACTGGCGCGCACCGTGCGACTGAAAGGGTTTCGCCCCGGAAAAGTACCGTACGCGGTGGTGCAAAAGCAGTTCGGCAGCCAGGTCCGCGCCGAGGCGATCAATGAGCTGATGCAAAGCACATTCGCCGAAGCGGTCAGCCAGCAGCGCGTGCGTCCGGCGACCGGACCGCGCATAGAGCCGATCACGATCGATCCGGGCAGCGAGCTGCGCTACGCGGCGGTTTTTGAAGTGATGCCGGAGGTCACTCTCAAGCCATTGGACAGCATCGCGATCGAGCGGCCGAGCGCCGCGGTGACCGAAGAGGACATCGAGGCGATGCTTCAGAGCATGCGCACCCAGCGACCGAATTTCGCGGTGGTCGAACGCGCGGCGCGCGAGAACGATCGTGTGACCATCGACTATGAAGGACGCATCGATGGCAGTGTGTTTCCGGGCGGCAAGGGCGATGCCATGCAGGTCATTGTCGGCGCGCATCGCATTTTGCCGGAGATCGAACAGGCGCTGGCCGGCATGAAGGCCGGCGAGACCAAGACCATCCCGGCCAGGTTCCCTGACGATTACGCTGCCACCACCGTCGCCGGTAAGCAGGCCGAATTCGACCTGAAGGTCGTCAGCGTCGAGGAGCAGTCGCTGCCAGCGATCGATGAGGAATTCGTGCGCTCCTTCGGCGTAGCCGCGGGTGGCGTACCGGAACTGCGCGTGGAAGTGCGCGCCAGCATGCAGCGTGAGCTCGAAGGCGCGATCCGCACCAAGGTGCGCGATCAGCTGTTTGACGCGCTCTATCGCGACAATCCGATGGAAGTGCCGCAGAGCATGATCGAGAACCAGATCCGCGAAATGCAGCAGCAGCTGATGCGCCGTAGCGGCGTGCAGGACCCGAAGCAGATCCCCGCCCGTGAGGCATTCGAGCCCGGGGCGCGCCGGCGCGTGACGCTCGGTCTTCTGGTCGGGGAGATCGTGCGTACGCAGAATCTGAAAGTCGATCGGGCACGCGTCGAGGAGAAACTGGAGGGCATCAGCGCCTCGCATCCGGATCCGGCCGAAGCGCGCCGCCAGTACCTGGCGAGCCGCGAGGCGATGGAGCAGCTCGAAGCCGCAGCACTGGAAGATCAGGCTGTCGACTGGGCAATCGGGCAGGTGAAAGTGATCGACAAGCCGTCTACATTCCGGACATTGACAGGCTTTGGCCAAACCACCTGAAAGGCATACACTTAACACCATGAACGAACGCGGCTTGAATCTGGTTCCGATCGTCGTCGAGCAGACCTCGCGTGGCGAGCGCTCGTACGACATTTATTCGCGCCTGCTCAAGGATCGAGTGGTATTTGTCGTCGGCCCGGTGGACGACTACATGGCCAACGTGGTGGTCGCGCAGCTGCTCTTCCTGGAATCCGAGAACCCGGATAAGGACATCGCGCTGTACATCAACTCTCCCGGCGGGGTGGTCAGCGCCGGGCTGGCCATTTACGACACCATGCAGTTCATCAAGTCCGACGTCAGCACGATCTGCATCGGTCAGGCGGCCAGCATGGGCTCGGTATTGCTGTGCGGCGGTGCCAAGGGCAAGCGTTTCGCGCTCCCGCACTCCCGCATCATGATCCACCAGCCCCTGGGCGGCTTTCAGGGGCAGGCCACGGACATGGAAATCCATCTGAAGGAGATTTTGGATACCCGCGAACGGTTAAATCGCATCTATTCAAAACACACCGGCCAGACCGTCGAGAAGATCAAGACCGATACCGATCGGGATAATTTCATGGACGGCAAGGACGCGATAGCCTACGGTCTGATCGACCAAATTCTGGAAAAGCGCCTGGAGCTGGCACCGGCGCCTGTCAAGGCGTGACCGGGCGCTCAAAAACGCGAAATAACAATGTGTTGCGAGCGACGCAGTCCTTTGCGTCGGTGGTCGGCCCCATGCTATATAGAACCGCATGAAGGGTGAAACAGTGGGTGCTATCCGATGAGTGATGATCCCCGTGGGCGAACTGACGATGGCAAGCTGCTGTACTGCTCGTTCTGCGGCAAGAGCCAGCACGAGGTACGCAAGCTCATCGCCGGTCCCTCGGTGTTCGTCTGCGACGAGTGCGTCGAGCTGTGCAACGACATCATTCGCGAGGAGCTGGAGGATCGGGCTGACCGTGCCCGCGACAAGCTTCCCAAGCCGCATGAGATCCGTAAGGTGCTCGATGAATACGTCATCGGGCAGGATCGCGCGAAAAAGGTGCTCTCGGTAGCCGTCTACAACCACTACAAGCGGCTGCAGACCCGCGGCAGTGCGCGTGGCAAGGACGAGGTCGAACTCGCCAAGAGCAATATCCTGTTGATCGGTCCGACCGGCTGTGGCAAGACGCTGCTGGCCGAGACCCTGGCGCGGTTGCTGAACGTCCCGTTCACCATCGCCGATGCCACCACCCTCACCGAGGCCGGCTATGTCGGCGAGGACGTGGAGAACATCATCCAGAAGCTGCTGCAGAAGTGCGATTACGACGTCGAGAAGGCCCAGACCGGCATCGTCTATATCGACGAGATCGACAAGATTTCGCGCAAGTCCGATAACCCCTCGATCACGCGTGACGTGTCCGGCGAGGGCGTGCAGCAGGCGCTGCTCAAACTGATTGAAGGCACCATCGCCTCGGTTCCGCCTCAGGGTGGTCGCAAGCATCCGCAGCAGGAATTTCTGCAGGTGGACACCTCGAATATCCTGTTCATCTGCGGTGGCGCG